>NZ_JBSFGJ010000064.1:0-31936 GCF_053596515.1 Nonomuraea sp. NPDC001684 | reverse complement strand
GGTCAGGGCGGCGCGGGCGGCCTCGGCGGCCCGGTCGCGCCAGCCGAGCAGCTCGGTCCAGGCGCGGTGGAGGTCGTCGCGGGCGAGCGGCGGCGGGGCCTCGCCGGAGGGCGCGAGCACGAGCAGCCGGTCGCGGGTGGCCGCGAGGGTCTGCCAGGCGCTCTCGGCCTGCCGTTCGACCTGTTCGGCGGCGGTACGGGCGCGTTCGAGCTTCTTGCGCGTGTTGCGCATGGCCGTACGGGCCTCGGTGGCCAGGGCCTCGGCCTTGGCGATGGCGGCCAGGCGGCCTTCGATCTCGTTGCGGTCGCCGGGGGCGGGCAGCGCGGCCAGCTCGGCGTCGAGCCTGCCCGACTGCGTGGCCAGCATGGACGCCGACGTCTCGGCCTTGGCCAGGGCCGCCCGGCCACGGGTCGCGTGGTCGCGGGCGGCTGCCAGGGCGCGGTCGGCGGCGCCGAGATCGGCGGGCCGGTCGTGGTGGGGCAGCTCGGTGAGCGGGCGCAGGCAGAGCGGGCACGGCTCCCCCACGGCCAGCCGGTGGCTCAGACCTGCCGCGGTGTGGGCGTCGCGCAGCCGTTCGCGCTCGTGCTCGGCGTCGGTCAGGGCGCGTTCGGCGTCGGCGACCGCGGGGGTGAGGCGTTCCAGCGCCGTGGCGGCCTCGGCCGCCGCCCTGCGGGCGTCGGCGGCCTGGGCGGTGAGGCGCTCGCGGGCGTCGAGGGCGGCCAGCGCGGCCACCGGCTCGGCGCGGTCGCCCAGCGCGGCCAGCGCCTCGAACGCCTCGTGCTCGTCGGCCTCCACGGAGGCCGCCTCGGTCTCCAGCGCGGCGACCGCGTCGGCGGCCTCGCGGCGGGCCGAGGCCAGCGTCGGCACCGCGGGCGGCATGCGCAGCGCGGCCAGCGCCGACTGCCGCTCGGCCACGGACGCGCGTTCCTGCTCGGCCCGCCCGATGTCGGCCTCGCGGGAGCGCAGCAGGTCGAGGTCGGCGTCGATGGTGCCGGCCAGCCGCCGCAGCGCGGCCAGCCGGTCGGCCAGCTCGCGTTCGGCCTCGTCGGACGCGCCGGCCAGCTTGGCGAGCTGGTCGCGGGCGAAGGCGGCGGCGTTGCGCGCGGCCTCCTCGTCGCGGGCGGCCCGCTGCCTGATCAGCTCGTAGACGTCGGCGTCGAGGAGCTGCACCAGCAGGTCCTGGCGCTCGCGCGGCGCGGCGTGCAGGAACTCGGCGAACCGGCCCTGCGGCAGCACCACGCACTGGGTGAAGAACTTGTACTCCAGGCCGGTCACCCGCTGCACCTCGGGCGTGACGTTCTCGCCCTCGGCCAGCGGTTTCAGCACCATCTCGTACGCCGCGTCGAGCGGCGCCGCCGGGTCGAGCTCGTCGATCCTGGCCTCTTTGGTGCGGACGGTCCCCTTGGCGTCGCGGACCAGCGAGCGCACCACGCCGTAGCGCCGCCGGTCGCTCTCGAAGACCAGCGCCACCTTGCCCGAGCTCGCCGACGGGGCCAGGGCGTGGGCGATGACGTTCTCCTTGCCCCAGCGCGGGACGGTGCCGTACAGGGCGAAGCAGATGGCGTCGATGATCGTGCTCTTGCCGGCGCCGGTCGGGCCGACCAGGGCGAAGTACTCGGTGTCGGAGAAGTCGACGGTGGCCGGCTCGCGGAAACTGCCGAAGTGGTCGAGATGCAGCAGCAGGGGACGCATCAGCCGGTCACCTCGTCGTAGAGCCGGTCGAACAGGGCGGCGACCTGGTCGTCGTGGCGGCCGGTCGCGGTCAGGTACTCGCGGAACAGCTCGCGCGGGCTGCGCGCGGCCGACCCGGCCCGGCGCACCGCGGGCACCGGCCGGAACCGCTCGTCGAGGACGACGTCGACCGAGCCGGGCAGCAGGTCACGCACCTGGTCGGACAGGCCGACCCGGGGCTTCTCCTCCACGATCACCTTGAGCCAGTCGTCGCCCGCCTCCAGGCCCTCCAGCTGCTCCAGCGTGCCGCGCACCGTGCGCAGCCGGCGGGCCGAGGCGAACGTCAGCTCCCGCACCACCGCGGGCCGCCCCGGCGTGACCTCCACCAGCAGCGCGCCCGGCGTGTTGCCCTCCTCGCCGAAGTCGACGGCCAGCGGCGAGCCGCTGTACCAGATCGGGCACGGGCCGGGGATCTGCTGCCTGCGGTGCAGGTGGCCGAGCGCGGCGTACTGGGTGGAGACCGGGAAGGCGTTGGACTCGAAGTAGTAGGAGAAGATCGACTGGGCCTCGCGCTCGCCGCCGCCGAACGCGCCGCCCGGCAGGGTGCCGTGCGTGGTGACCAGGTTGACGGTGTCGCTCTGGAAGCCCGCGGTCAGCGCGCCGACCAGCTCGGAGATGCGGGTGGCGTAGTCGCGGTTGTGGTCGGCGGTGGTGCCGGTGAGCACCTCCGCGGCGCGTACGACATAGCGGTGGGACAGGAACGGCAGCACGCCCAGCCGCACCGGCTCCCCCGAGCGCGCGGTGAAGGCCAGCGTGCCGCCCGCGTCGGGGCGGCGGAAGACGCCCACCACGTGCATGCCGAGCTTGCCGAGCACCGGCCGGTAGACCTCGAAGAGCTGCGGGTTGTCGTGGTTGCCGGCCAGCACCACCACGTCACGGCCGTCGCCGCGCAGCGCCATGAGCGCGTTGAGCACCAGCGACTGGGCCTCCGGCGTCGGCGCCGAGGTGTCGAACAGGTCGCCGGCCACCACGACCGCGTCGACGTCGTGGGTGCGGGCCGCCGCGACCAGCTCGCGCAGCACGGCCCGGTGCTCGTCCATGCGGGAGCGGCCCTTGAGCACCTTGCCCACGTGCCAGTCCGCGGTGTGCAGGAATTTCACCGAGCTCCCTTCAGAACGGCGGAATGTCGTCTTCGACGCCCGGCAACCCCTGGAACGGATCGGCCGACGGGCTGACCCGCGAGGCCGCCTCGGCCGGCCGGGTCGCCCAGGCGGGGAACGGGAAGGCGACGGCCAGCGGCACCGGGATCTCCGGCTGGGCGACGAACATGGTGCCCGGTTTGGCGATCGTGGCGCGTTCCCTGACGGCCGGGGGCAGCCAGCCGTACTCGGAGCGGGCGGCCTCGGCCGGGTCGAGGCGACCGGCGACGCGTACGGCGCTGTTGGAGACGATGCGGCGCTCGACCTCGGAGGCGGTCTGCTGGGCGCCGATGAGGATCACGCCGAGCGACCGGCCGCGCTCGGCCACGTCGAGCAGGATCTCCTTGATCGGCGAGTCGCCCTCGCGCGGCGCGTACTTGTTCAGCTCGTCGAGCACCACGAACAGCAGCGGCTTGGCCGTGCCCGAGGTCTCCTTGCGGTGGAACTCGCCGCGCAGCACCACGCCCACCACGAACCGCTGGGCGCGTTCGGGCAGGTTGTGCAGGTCGACGATGGTGACCTGGGCGTCGGACGTGCGCACCGAGTGGGCCCGGAAGAACGGCAGGTCGCCGCGGACGATCGGGGACAGCGGCTTGACCGCGCTGCGCAGCCTGCGCAGGAAGGCGTTGACCGTGCCGAGCGGGGTCTGGGCGCCGGTCCACTCGATGCGGGTGGCCTCGTCCTGCAACTGGTCGGACAGCAGCTCGACCAGGTCGCCGAAGGTGCGGCAGGCGGTTCCCCTGATCATGACCGCGCCGCCGTCGCCGACCGGCTCGGCCCAGGACTTCAGCCGGGCCGCCACCTGGCCCACCAGCAGGGAGTAGCCGGCGCGCTCGTCGTCGGCGTCGGCGAAGACGAACCGCAGCAGCTCCTCCTCGCACAGCTCGACCAGCGTCCAGTAGAACGAGCTGACGCCCTGGGTGCGGGCGGACACGTGCGGCACGCCGTTGGGGTCGCCGGGCCGCGGCGGCGCGAACACGTGCACGCTGCCGAACGGCTGGGCGGGCAGCCCGAGCCGGGCGTACGCGGCCCGCGCCTGCTCGTCGAGGCGCACGTTGTCGTGGTCGAGGAAGAGCAGGTCCTCGCCCTTGACGGAGAAGATCAGCGCCTTGGTGTTGGCCGACTCGGCGTCGAGCACGCCCGAGTTGAAGATCGAGTAGAGCAGGAACGTGGCGAAGGACGTCTTGGTGGCCACGCCGGAGACGCCGGAGATCGACACGTGCGCGCCGCGGGTGCCGTCGAGGAAGTCGAAGTTGACGTAGAGCGGCAGGCCGTCGCGGCCCATGCCCATGGGCACCCGGCGGTCCATCACGTCGAAGTAGAGCGCCTGGTCGCGGTCGCCGGCCCCGGCCAGGAAGACCTTGGCGCCCGGCAGCGGCGGCACGAACACCTCGGGCTCGACCCTGGTCACCCGCACCTCGGCCACCTCGACCACGGCGGCGGGCAGCGCGCCCTCGGCGATGAGGAACACGTCGGAGTCGTAGGCGGCGCCCTCGTGCCTGGCCTCGACCGTGGTCACCACGCCGGCGACCAGCACCGGGCCGTGGCCGGGCACGTCGCGCCTGGTGACCACGACGTCGTCGAGCTGGAGCACCTTGCCGGGCTCCAGGCCGACCCAGAACGACAGCGGCGAGGCGGCCTGGGTGCCCAGGACCCGGCCGACCGCCTCACCGGTCGCCATCGCCGCAGGAGACGCCTCGCGGCTCGCAGCCCCGTTGACCGTCACGAATCCCTCCACCACCAGACATGCCCTTCCAAAGGAGAGTAGTCGGGGGCCGGGGATGCGTCCGGCTCATTGCCGCCTTCGCCGCGCCGCGTCAGAGCGCGAAGGCCGCCTTGGTCCAGGCGAACTGGGCGTCGAGAACCTCGCCCAGCAGGCCGGCCAGCGTGGCGTCGGGCCGCCCGGCCGACTGTCTCGGCCCGATGCGGCCGCCCTCGGCGCTCCGCCCGGCCACCAGCAGCACCCGCGCGCCCGCCCGGTCGACCGCCAGGGCCGCGGCCGGCTCCCACGCGCCGTCCCGGTGCGCCGCGGCGGGCCTGCGCGGCCCCTCCCGGTGCGCCGGAGGTCGCCACGCGGCCTGGCCCTCCGCGGGCGCGAGGGCAGGCGCGGGGGCGACGACCACCATCGCGTCGACCCGCATCGCCGTCGCCACCCGCCGCCGCGACTCGTCGAAGGCCGTCTCGGGCGGCACGGGCTGGGCCCGCATCGACTCGGCCATCGTGCGCAGCAGCGCGGGCAGGTCGAGCTCGCCCGCCGGCGGAGCCAGCTCGTACTGCAGGTAGCCGACCAGCGGGAACGGCGGGTCGGGGAGGGTGTTGTAGCCGAGGAACAGCCTCGGCCACCCGGCCGACTCCGAGGGGCCGGTCAGCGCGCCGTGAGCCACCCGCCCGAGCTCGCCGCACCCGTGGTGGGGCAGGCCATTGACTGACCGCAACATCGCCATGCACGAATTGTTGCAGACCGATTACCTTCAGTTGCGCGTTCTCCACGAGAGCCCGGGGCCTCCGCCGTCCAGCGTGATCATCTTGATGGGAGCCATGGATACCACCCGGGTCCGACAGAACCGGCACAGAACCGGCTCCGCACAGCACGTGTTGTCCGGATGTGGACGGTCCGGTCAACCTGTCGCATCCGCCCGCCGTCCCTTCTGTGTCACATCCGTCGCAAAGGGAAAACGTCGTGCGCCTGCCACTGATCCTGCCCTTGGCCGTCCTGCTGTTCGCCACGCCCGCGCCAGAGAGCGGCACGGTGGCGGCGTACACGTGCAAGACCACCGGTACGAGCGAGACGCAGATCGTCAAGATGGACATCAAGCTCACCGTGCCCGCCACCGCCCCCGCGGGCCGGCAGATGACCATCGGCTGGCGCGGCTCGTACGTCGAGGGCGCCGAGCTCCGCGCCCCCGCCACCGGCCTGGACGGCCAGGTCAGCCTCTACGCCTACGCCGCCGTCAGCGGGATCGACCGGCTGACCTCGGCGACGGGCGTCGGCAGCCCCGGCCTGATCGTCCCCGGGGCGGTCATCCCCCTCCCCCGGGACACGGTCGAGCTGCGGACCACGCCCCGGGAGCCGGGAACGGGCACGGTCCGGCCCGCGTCGGTGAACTTCGGGCCGACCCCGCAGAAACGCCTGATCGAGTGCGAACTCCAGGACAAGGACGCGCCGGCGTCGTACCCCCTGACCGTCACCGCCGCCGGCACCGCCCCGAGCCCGGACGCCCCGAGCACCCCGGACACCTCGGACACCCCGGACACCTCGGACACGGAGGCCACGCCCCCGGACGAGACCGCCGAGGACACGCCCACCGCCACGCCGACGGGCGGCGCGAACACCGGCGGCGGGGGCGAGGCGGGCCCCGACGGGCGGGCGCTGGTGCTGGCCGGCTCGCTGGTCCTCGCCGCCGCCCTCACCGGCTTACGCCTGCGCCGCCCGTCCCGCCCGTAGACGATCCGCGCCGGTACGTGACTCGGCCGTACGGGCCGGGCCACGTGTCATGCGTGGAGGTACGTGCTCCTATGATCCGATGCGTGGCCAAGTACTTCGACGTGCACCCTGACAACCCCCAGCCTCGCCTGATCGGCCAGGTGGTCGAGACCCTGCACGCCGACGGGCTGATCGCCTACCCGACGGACTCGTGCTACGCGCTGGGGTGCCGGCTGGGCAACAAGGACGGCCTCGACCGGATCAGGGAGATCCGGCACCTCGGCAGCGATCATCACTTCACCCTGGTCTGCAAGGACTTCGCGCAGTTCGGTCAGTTCGTTCATGTGAGCAACGCGGTGTTCCGGCTGGTCAAGGCGGCGACCCCGGGCGGGTACACGTTCATCCTGCCGGCGACCAAGGAGGTGCCGCGGCGGTTGCTGCATCCCCGGAAGAAGACCGTCGGCGTCCGGATCCCCGATCACGTCGTCACCCAGGCGCTGCTGGCCGAGCTCGGCGAACCGCTGGTGTCGAGCACGCTGATCCTGCCCGGCGAGACCGAGCCCTCGACGCAGGGCTGGGAGATCAAGGAGAGCCTCGACCACATGGTGGACGCCGTCATCGATTCGGGCGAATGCGGCGCCACGCCGACGACCGTCGTGGACCTCTCACAGGACGAGCCCGAGATCCTTCGTCGCGGCACCGGAGACCCGTCCCTCTTCGAATAGGCCCGCCCGGCCGGCCACCCCTTCGGGAGGCCGGCCGAGCCCGCTCTCACCCTGGACGGCCGGGAGCGGTGACCAGGGCGCTCTGTCCCGGCGCGACCTGCGTGACCACGGCGGGGGCGTCCGGGAAGCGGGCCTCCCAGCGGTAGGCGGTGTCGCTGGAGGTGTTGGTGAGCGTGGTGGCGGTCCTGCCGTCGTGCCGGACGGTGATCGTGCCGTCGCCCAAGGGGATGCCCGAGACCTCGGCCCAGGCGATGTCGTCGGGCAGGCGGGACAGCGTGGTCACGGCGTTCACCTCGGGTGTGACGCCGAGCAGGCCCTCGACGACCTGGCTGACGAGAGTGAAGGACACCTCCGGGTAGTCGCCGTTGAGCCCGCCCGCGACGTGCGGTTCCGCACGCCGGTCGAAGACGTGCCGCATCCAGCGCCAGGCGGCCGCGTTCCTGTCGTGGCGGAAGAAGGTGTCGGGCAGGTACGTGTAGGCCTCGATGTTGCGGGGACGCTCGGGGCCGGCGGCTTGGCCGTCGATGAAGTCGAGGTAGGCCTCGTTGCGCGGACCTGGCTCGATGAGGTCCTTGAGCGGCATGAACCAGCTGTTCTCGCAGCCCCATCCGGTGACGGGGGCGCCGTCCACGGTGTAGCCGCGCACCAGGTCCGCGGGGTTCTCGCCGACGCTCCAGACCTCGTTGAAGTGTCGCCTCAGCTCGGCGGCCCGGCGGGCGAAGTCCTCGCCGTCCAGGCCGCGGGCCCGGCTCAGGGCGCTCATCGCCAGGTATGCCTGGTACCGGGAGCCGACGGAGTCCCCCGCCTCCGCCAGGTGCTCGCCGGCCAGCTCGTTGTAGCTGGCCACGCCCTGGAAGATGCCCCTTCCGGTGGCACGCGGCACGACCTCCGTCACCGCGTTGCGGTAGTAGGACCACAGCACGGGATCCTCGACGTAGGCGCGGTCCCAGGTCCATCGGTAGGCGGTCCCGGCCTTCTCCACCAGCTCGTACACCGCGGGCAGCTCGCGGACGAAGGAGTCGGGGCCGCGGTAGTCGATGGACAGGTAGGAGCCGTCGAAGTTGAACGCCCACACCGGGTGGAAGCCGTGCTCGGGGGTGGCCGAGGCGGCGAAGCAGCGCAGCATGGTGAGGTTGGCCTCGGCCATGCCGAGCAGGTGCGCGCCGACGATCTGGTGGGCGAAGTCGCGGGCGTAGAAGCCGCTGCGGTGTGCGTAACCCGCCCAGTAGGAGGGCAGGTAGCGGCTCTGTCCCGTCCCCGCGGGGCGGTGCTCGTCGACGTCGACGGGGCCCTGCGAGCCGGCCTCGTGCCGCAGGCGCAGCGCCTTCGCCCGGGCCCACTCGAACATCGCGACCAGCTCGGAGCTGGCCGAGCCGATGCGCATCATGGGCCGATGCTGGGACGGATCACCAGTTCCCCGGGCAGCAGCAGCCCCGCCTGAGGGGTCGCGCCGTCCTCCACCGCCTGGATCAGACGGCCGATCAGCGCCCGCGCGATGCGCTGGAGCGGCAGCCGTACCGTGGTCAGGGCGGGATGGAGGAACGCGGTGAGGGGAAGGTCGTCGAAGGCGGCCAGGGCGAGGTCGGCGCCGATCTCGATGCCCTCCTCCCTGGCCGCGGCGTAGACGCCGAGCGCGAGCCAGTCACCGGCGGCCACGACGGCCGTCGGGCGGTTGCGGCCGCGCAGCAGCTCACGGGTGACCGTGACGAGCTCCGCGGGGCCGTCGCCCGGCGCGGAGAACTCCTGCCCCACCAGGCCGTGCCTGCGGACGCCGGCGCGGAAGCCGTCTCTGCGGTCCTCCATCCACGGTTGCGCGCCGACGGAGGCCAGGAAGGCCACGCGCCGATGCCCCCTGGCGGCCAGCAGCCCGACCAGCTCGATGACCGCCTGAACGCTGTCGACGTCCACCCACGACTGCGGCTGGTCCGGCATCGTCCTGCCGAACGCGGCGAACGGGAACCCCGCCGCGGTCAGGTGCGCGACTCTGGGGTCGTCACGCATCACGTCCGACAGCAGGAAGGCGTCCACGGTGCGGGCCGCGATCACCTCGTCCAGCGCCTGCTCCTGACTCTGGCCCGGACGCGGCCGCAGCAGCAGGATCCGGTAGCCGACCTCACCGGCCGAGGCCACCACGGCCTCCAGGAACCCGCCCATCAGCGGGTTGGGGTTGGCGGGGTCGTCCACCGGCGTCGGGTAGGCGATGATGCGCCTGGTGCCCGACTTGAGGCTGCGCGCCGACTGGTCGGGCCGGTAGCCGAGCTCCTCGATCAGCCGGGTCACCCGTTCCAGCGTCTCCGGCTTGAGCCGCTGGGGGGCGTTGAGCGCGTTGGAGATCGTCTGACGGGACACGCCCGCCGCGCGGGCGACGTCCTCGATGGTGATCCCACGGCGTGCCGCCACTCAGTCTCTCCTCACCGTCAGCAGGCCCCCCACGGGTACCTCGACCACGCTCGCGCCGGAGGTGAAGCGCAGCTCGCTCTCGCTCACGAGCCGCCCGCCGCAGTCGCGGACCTCGGCCGTCGCGACACCCCGCCCGTACAGGACGACGCGGGTGTCGGGGGCGGCGTTGGCCACGAGCAGCTCCGCGATCTCCGGCACGTCCACAGGCAGGGCAGCGTACCGGGCCACGACCTCGCTCTCCTCACTGTAGGCCCGCACCAGCGGGTATCCGTGCTCGACCCCGTGCGGTTCCAGCACGCCGAGCTGCAGCGTGGCGAGGTGGCGCCGGAAGACGCCCAGCCAGAACCGGATGGCGGCGAGCTGGTCGGGCCGCTGGGCCGCCAGGTCCACGGAGATCTGCGGCACCGAGAAGAGCACGTTGATCAGGTGTACCGCGACCTGCTCGGCGGACTCGTCCGGATGCCAGAGGATCATGTCCGAGTGCACGGCCTGAGGTCCGGCGGTCAGCCGCAGGTCGATCGTCCGCTGCCGGTTCTCCTGCGGGCTGAGCGGGCAGTCCACCGCCCTGACCATGTTCGCGTACGGCCACAGCCCCGGGCTCGTGTACGGCTGGCGGTGCTCGATCAGCACGTCCGGCTTCGCCGCCCGGAGCCTGACGTCGAGCTCGCTCAGCAGCTCCGCCACCCCTTCGTCGGTGCCGAACCGGTCGACGAAGTCGATCTTCAGGCCGTCCGCGCCCCACTCCTCCACCGCTCGCGCCAGCTTGTCGACGAGGAACGCGCGCACCTCGGGGTGACGCGGGTCGAGGACGGCCGCGTCCATGTGGTCGAGGTAGCGCAGGAACTTCCCCTCGAAACGCTCGAACGCGGCGTTGTGCTTGCCCACGAACGGCAGCGCGTACCACAGCAGGTAGGCCATGCCGTCGCTCTGGACCCGCTGGATGTGCTGCCGGATGTCGGGGATGTTGGGCTCCCAGTCGCCGCAGAAGGCGTACCCCCGCGACCGGTCGGCCGTCTGCCACCCGTCGTCCACGATCATCGTGGCGCAGCCCAGCTCCTTCGCCAGGCGGGCCTGGAGCTCCACCGACTCCCGCGAGACCTCCTGGTGCATGCTGTACCAGGTCGAGTACACGGGCAGCCGGGCCTGAAGCGGCGTGGGCGGCAGGTCGCGGCCCTCCTGCCACCATCCGGCGACCTCGGTCAGCGCCGCGGAGAACTGCCGGTCCGACAGGTCCAGCCGGATCCGCAGCCCCTCGTTCTGCGCGGTGAAGACGAACTCGCCGGTCTCCTCGATCACGCCGCCGGTGAAGCTGCCGGTCACCGAGGCCAGGGCCACCGTGCACAGGTTGGCCCCCGCCGTGCCGACAAGGCTGACGACGGGCGCGCCGGAGACCAGCCCGGCCGCCGCCGGAGAGCTCCAGATCGGCGGGATCCAGCGGGTGCCCGAGCCCGGCGTCCAGAAGGCCGCGGCGTCGACGCACGGCAGTCTCCACTGCGCCGCGGTCCCTTCGGGGGCGTCGATCAGCCAGACGTCCGGCGCGATCGGGGTGACCGTGATCGCCTCCGTACCGGCTATCGCCACCTCGACCTCGCCCGCGCGGACGACGGTCGTCTCCCCGAGGGCGTGCGGCTCCCAGATCTGCATGGTCAACCTTTCGTGGCCCCGGCCAGCAGGCCGGAGATGAACTGTTTCTGGAGGATGAGGAAGAGGATCATCATGGGCAGCGCGGAGATCGCGGTGCCCACCATGACCTGGCCGAAGTCGGTCCTGGCCAGCCCCTGGAGGGTGGCCAGCGCGACCGGCAGGGTGAACATCTCAGGTGTGCGCAGCGCGATCAGCGGCCACAGGAAGTCGTTCCACGCGCCGAGGAACAGGAAGACCGCCAGCGCCGCGAGCGCGGGCCGCATGACCGGCACCACCACCCGCCACAGCACCCTGAGCTCGCCCGCCCCGTCCACGCGCGCCGCGTCGAGCAACTCGTCGGGCACGGCCTGCAGCGACTGCCGGATGAGGAAGATCCCGAACGGGACGGTCAGGTTCGGCAGGATGAGCGCCGGGAAGGTGTCGATCAGCCCGAGGTCGTTCATCATCTCGAAGATCGGGATGATGGTGACGCCGCCCGGGATCACCAGCGTCGACAGCAGCAGGACGAAGAAGGCGTTCCTGCCGCGGAACTCGAACTTGGCGAACGCGTAGCCCGCCAGCAACGCCACGACCAGCGCGATCGACGTCTGGACGGCCGCCACGAGCAGCGTGTTCCCCAGCACGCGGAGCAGGCCGATGGACTCCTCCAGCTTCGCGGTGTTCGCTCCGAGCTGGTCGCCCGGCGAGAACGTGGGCGTGGCGCCGAAGATGTCGGCGTTGGCGTGCGTGGCCGCCATGGTCAGCCAGTAGAACGGGCCGACGCACAGGGCGAAGCACGCGGCGAGCGCGAAGGTCAGCAGCCAGCCCTTCATTTCCTGCCTCCGGTGAGCTTGAGCTGCACCAGCCCGAAGCCGGCCACGATCAGCGTGAGCGCGTAGGCGATCGCCGAGGCGTAACCGAAGTCGAAGTAGCGGAAGCCGTTCTGGTACAGGTAGAGGGAGATCGTCAGGGTGGAGTTGTCCGGGCCGCCGCCGGTGAGCACGAACGGCTCGTCGAACAGTTGCAGCGTGCCGATCGCCGACAGCACGATCGTCAGCAGCAGGATCGGCCGCAGTTGCGGGACGGTGATCGACCAGAAGCGGCGGACCGCTCCCGCGCCGTCGACCATCGCCGCCTCGTACAGCTCCTTCGCGATGCTCTGCAGCCCGGCCAGGTAGATCACCGCGTTGTAGCCGCAGTAGTGCCAGGTCAGCGCGATGACGATGGCGATTCGCGCCCAGAAGGGGCTGCCCAGCCAGTCGATCGGGCTGACGCCGAAGAGGCCGAGCAGCCAGTTGAGCAGGCCGGAGTCCTTGCTGAGGATCACCGAGAACATCACGCCGTAGGCGACCAGGCCGGTCAGCGAGGGCATGAAGACGCCGAGCCGCCACAGGGCGCGCAGCCGTACGAGCTTGGAGTTGAGGCCCAGCGCCAGCAGCAGCGCGAGGATCAGCATGATCGGGACCTGGACGACGAGGATCAGCGCGGTGTTCCACAACGACGTCCAGAACAGCGGGTCGTTCACCAGCCTGACGTAGTTGTCCAGTCCGGCGAAGGAACGCGCCGCCCCGGCGCCGGTCGTCAGGCTGATGTAGGCCGCCGCCAGGATCGGATAGGCCTTGAAGCAGACGAAGCCGAGCAGCGCGGGCAGCACCAGGAAGTACGGAACGTTTCTCCTGGTGAGCAGGCGGGCGGTCATCCCGCGAGCTTCCTGCCGGACTGCTGGGACAGCTGCTGGGCCGCCTGGCTCAGCGCGGCGGCCGGGTCGGCGCCCTTCAGCAGGACCTGGGTCTGCGCGTCACTGGCGATCTTCAGCGCGCGGGCGTAGTCGCCGGAGTAGTAGGTGGCGTCCGCGCCCTCGCCCAGCGCGTCCACGAAGGTCTTGAGCGCGGGCTGCCCGCCGTAGTAGTCCGTGCCGGCGGCGAACCGCGGGTCGGCGTAGGCGGCGTTCAGAGCGGGGAAGACCCCGCCGTCCTTGAACATCTTGTTGATGACCTCGGGCCTGGTCAGCGCGTACTCAAGGAACTTGAACGCCTCCGCCTTGTGCGGGCTGGTCCCGGAGACCGACAGGTACGTGGAGTTGACGATCGCGGTGCGCTTGCCGCCCGGCACGACGGCCGGCGGCTGCATGACGCGCCAGAGCCCCTTCTGCTCCGGCCACGTCTCGGGGATGTAGCCGACCCCCCAGGCCGCCCACGGCAGCACCGCCACCTTGCCCTGGCTGATCAGCTTCTTCCGCGTCCCCTCGCCGGAGGTGTCGGCGACGATCCCGGCGTCGTTCATCTTCTTGATCAGGGTCATCGCCTGCACGGCGGGCGCCGAGGAGAGCGTGACCGCTCCCTGACGGTCGAAGTAGAAGGCGCCCTGCTGCTGCAGCAGCGACTGGAAGAGGTCCATGTCCACGCTGCCGGCCGCCGGCTTGTTCAGGCCGATCAGATAGGCGCCCGTCCTCTCCTTGAGCTTCTTGCCCGCCTCGATCGCGTCGTCCCAGGTCCTGATCGCCGCGGAGTCGATGCCTGCCTTGTCGAACAGGTCCGAACGGTAGAAGAACCCGACCGGGTTGACCTCCCACGGCATCGCGTACGCCTTGCCGTCCTTGCCGGTGACCGTCGGCCACAGGCCCTTGGCGAAGGCGTCCTTGTACTTGTCGGCGCCCAGCTCGCTCAGGTCCGCCAGCCCGCCGGGGAACTTCTCCATGTATCCGGGCAGGTAGTCGATGCCGATGTGCAGGACGTCCCCCAGGCCCTTGCCTCCCGCGGCCAGCCCCACCGTGATCTTCTCCCAGATCGCGGGGTTCCCGACCACCTGGACGTCGACCTTGATGCCGGGGTTCGCCTGCTCGAAGTCCTTGGCCACCGAGGCCAGCCCGTCGGAGGCGGGCTTCCAGCTCCAGACCGTGATCTTCACGGGACCGGTGGACCTCTGGTCGCTCCCGCCCCCGCCGCCGCAGGCCGTGACGGCCAGGGCGAGAGTCGCGGAGACGACCATGACGGCAGGTCGGTTCATGACGATTCCTTTCTCGGGGGGTGCAGGGCGGCGGCCAGACGCTGTACGGCCTCGCCCGAGGTGGTGGCGTGGGGCGAGAGACGGATCCACTCGCCCCGCAGAGTCGTGGTGAGCCCGGCGGCGCTCAGCGCGGCATGGACGGCCGCCGGCTCCCGGCCGGGCATCGTGAAGGACCCGATCCCGCTCCACTCCGCGGCGCCACGTCCGGCGCCGGGCGGCGCCGGTCCGCCGGCGGGCGCGTCCAGCAGCACCCGCGCCCCGGCGGCGCGGGCCGTGTCGAGCAGCTCGCCCAGCCGGTCGGCCGTCCTGCGGCCGATCTCCGCGACGCCGGCCTCCAGGACCAGCTCGATCGCGACGCCCAGGGCGGCGACGCCGGAATAGTCGGGATTGGTCATCGTGTGCGCGGCCGCTCCCGCGAGCGGCGGCCGGGGCGCGGGCCCCGCCAGTGGGCCCTCGACCCCCGACCATCCGCCGAGCCCTGGTGCCATCAGCCCGGCGACGCGGTCGCGGGCCAGGAAGAGAGCCGCCCCCCATCCGGCGCGCAGCCACTTCTGCCCGCCGCAGACCAGCACGTCGGCGGCCTCCACCTCCAGCGGCACGGCGCCCAGCCCCTGGATCGCGTCCACGACCAGCACGCGTCCCGGCCCGAGCACCTCCTTCAGCGCGCCCAGCGGCGCCGGGTAGCCGGTGAGCGCGTCGACCGCGCTGACCGCGAGCGCCCGCACCGACGCGTCCAGGTGCTCGGCCAGCACCTGCGGGGTGAGGCGCACTTCGTCGATCCACCGCACCCGGAGCCCGCCGCGCCCCTCGAACCGCAGCCAGGGGTAGACGTTCGCGGGGAACTCACCGCGGGGCACCAGCACCACGCCCTCGCCGGGCAGCGCGGCGGCGGCGGCGAACAGCCCGTGGCTGGTGGAGGAGAGGAACGCCACTTCGTGCTCGGCCGCCCGCAGCAGCCGCGCCGCGGCCGAGCGTGTCCGCGCCGCCTGCTCCTCGAACCAGGCCAGCGGCATGTCGCCGACGCGGCGGCGGGCCGACTCGGCCAGAACCGCCGCGACCGCGCTGGAGAGCGGCCCCAGCCGGGCGAAGTCGAGGTAGCCGGGTGGCTCCGCGAAAATTTGAACGTTCATATCCTCTGACGGCTCATCCAGGCATGACGAAGTGGGGAGTGTGCGGCTGACCGGGGATAACAGGGCTCAGCGATATGAACGTTCATATTACGCAGCTTCCTCATGGCCGCAAGCAAAGATTGCATAACGGCCCGGGGGAAGCAGGGGCTCAGACCTTCGGCCAGAGCCGCGGGAAAATGCGAAAACCCCAGCTCAGCGTACTGAACTGGGGTTTCGTGCGGTGCGCCGCCAGGGACTCGAACCCCGGACCCGCTGATTAAGAGTCAGCTGCTCTAACCGACTGAGCTAGCGGCGCTTGCAGAGAGGAATATACCGGTGATCCGCATGTTGGTCGAATCGACCTGGGTCGAGCTCCTGCCGCTAGAATAAAGTTCGGCCTGCAGACAGGGAGCATCGATGTTCGACTCGCCCGCCGACGTGACGGCGCGGCTCGCCGCCGTGGACTACCTCTCCGACGACGCCATCTCCACCTCGGTGTTCCTCGCCGCCGCGCTGGGCAAGCCGCTGCTGGTCGAGGGGCCCGCCGGCGTGGGCAAGACGCAGCTCGCCAAGGCCGTGGCCCAGGCGACGGGCTCGGAGCTGGTCCGCCTCCAGTGCTACGAAGGTCTCGACGAGGCCCGCGCCCTGTACGAGTGGAACTACAAGAAGCAGCTGCTCCGCATCCAGGCCACCAGCGCCGACGACGACATCTTCACCGAGGAGTTCCTGCTCGAACGCCCGCTGCTGAAGGCGATCAGGTCGGCCGCCCCCACCGTGCTGCTCATCGACGAGACCGACAAGGCCGACGTCGAGGTCGAGGGCCTGCTGCTGGAGCTGCTGTCGGACTTCCAGGTCACCATCCCCGAGCTGGGCACGATCGCCGCCACCCGTAAGCCGTTCGTGCTGCTGACCTCCAACGCCACCCGCGAGCTGTCCGAGGCGCTCAAGCGGCGCTGCCTCTACCTGCACATCGAGTACCCGACGCCGGAACGGGAGCGCGACATCGTGCTCGCGCAGGTGCCGACCATCCGCGCCGACCTGGCCGAGCAGCTCGCCAGGACGGTCGCCACCATGCGGGCGCTGGAGCTGAAGAAGGCGCCGTCGGTGGCCGAGACCGTCGACTGGGCCAACACGCTGCTGGCCCTCGGCCGCGAGGAGCTGGACGAGGCGACGGTGGCCGGGACGCTGGGCGTGGTGCTCAAGCACGCCTCCGACCAGACGCGGGCGATCAAGGAGCTGGGGCTGCCGGATGCCTGAGCGCGGATCGCTGGTGGACCGGCATGTCGGTTTCGTGCACGCGCTGCGCGAGGCGGGCCTGCCGGTGTCGCTCGCCGAGGGGCTCGACGCGGCCCGCGCGCTGCGGGTGATCGACCTGAGCGAGCGGGAGTCGCTGCGCGCCGCCTACGCGGCCACGCTGGTCAAGATGCCGGCCTACCGTCCCGGCTTCGACGTGCTGTTCGACCTGTGGTTCCCGTCGTCCACGACCGGCATGTACGCCCCCCGCCCCGCCGAGGCCCGCCTGGACCCGCGCACGGCCCCGGTGGACGAGCTGCGCGAGCGCCTGGCGGAGCTGCTCACCGGCAGCACGGACGCCGAGCTGCGGGAGTTCGCCCAGGCCATGGTCGAGCGGTTCGGCCGCCAGCAGACCACCGGTCCGGGCCGCCAGAACTGGTTCTCCTACAGCGTCCTGCGCGCTCTGTCGCCCGAGACGCTGATGGCCCGCATCCTGCAGAACGTGCTGGCCGGGCAGGAACGCGGCGGGCTGGCCGAGAAGACCGTGCGGCAGCGCGTCAACGGCAACATCCGGCGGTTCGAGGAGGCCGTGGCCACCGACGTGCGCCGGCGCATCGCCGAGGACTCGGGGATCGAGCGCATCGCCCGCTCGGCCGTGCGCCCGCCGCTCGACCAGATCGACTTCCTCCGCATCACCAGGGCCGACCTGGCCAGGCTGCGCAAGGAGGTCCATCCGCTGGCCAGGCGGCTGGCCGCACGGCTGACGATCAAGCACAGGAAGGGGCGCAGGGGGCGGCTGGACTTCCGGCGCACCGTACGGGCCTCGCTGCAGAGCGGCGGCGTGCCGCTGACCACGCACTTCAAACCGCCCCGGCCGCACAAGCCCGAGCTGGCCATCCTCTGCGACACCAGCGACTCGGTCTCGTCGTTCGCCCACTTCACGCTGCTGCTGACGTACGCGCTGCGGGAGCAGTTCACGAAGGTGCGGGCGTTCGGGTTCGTGGACCGGGTGGACGAGATCACCCGCTTCTTCGTGCCCGGCGCGGACGTCGTGGAGGCCATGACGCGGCTCGCCGACGAGGCCGACATGTCGCGCTTCGGACGCACGAACTACGGCCACGCCCTGGAGGGCTTCGCCGAGCGCCACTCCGACGCCATCGGCCCGAGAACCTCGCTGCTGATCCTCGGCGACGCCCGCTCCAACTACCAGCCGCCGGCCCTCGACGTGCTCAGGCGCCTGACGTCCGGGGCCCGCCACGCCTACTGGCTCAACCCCGAGCCCAGGCAGCAGTGGGACACCGGCGACTCGGTCGCGAGCGAGTACGGCACCGTGGTCGAGATGCACGAGTGCCGCAACGTCGCCCAGCTCACCGCGTTCATCGAGACGCTGGCCTGACGGCGGTCAGACCTTCTGCAGCTCCCTGGCCGCGGTGCGGGCCAGCAGCTCGACCTGCTCGTCGGTGAACACTACGCCGTCGACCGCCTTGATGCGCCTGGCCACCAGGCGCGGCTTGAGCAGCGTGAGCCCCTCGCCGACCACGACGCCGCCGCGCGGCAGCAGCCCGCAGTGGACGGCCAGCATGGGCGAGATCGTGACCTCGATCCCGGTCTCGCGGGTCAGCAGCTCGGCGAAGGCCTCGGCGGTGTCCACCAGCGGTTTGGCCCATTTGGTGCCGTACTTCTCGCTGAAGAACAGCCTGCCGTTGTAGCAGCCGATCTCGGTGTCGGGGCTCCAGGACTCGTTGTCGATGACCCAGATGCCGGTCGGGCCGATCACGAGGTGGTCGATGGAGGCCTGGTCGCGGATCGCGCGGCCGTCGAGCACCTGGTAGCCGCGCCGGGCGAGCTGCCTGCGCAGCAGCCGGCCGGTGATCAGCTCGCCGCGCCGGGCGCCGCGCCAGACGGCCGTCGCGCGGAAGGAGCGCCAGTCGATGTACCAGTCGACGGCGGCCACGAGACCGGCGGTGACGGCCCCCCAGAACAGCATGTACTCCGAGCCGAACCGCAGCGCCAGCAGGATGCCGCCCACCGCGCCCACGCCCGCCTTGACGTACCGGGACCGGCGCCGGTTGGGCGCGTCCTCACGCCAGAACTTCTCGTACCACCACTGCGGGGATGAGCCTGTGTACTTTTCGTCCTGCTGCACGTAGATAGAGCCACCGGGCACGGCAAACTCCCCGAATGAGTAGAAACCCTCAGGATCTGCCACTCCGAAGATCCCTCGCCGGTCTAAGGCATACCCAAGCACGAACCAAGGTGAGCCTAAGGTGACGCAAATAAAACCTGCAAGACCGTCAACCGACCAGTCGGTATGCTATGGCGGGTGACAAGGGGGACGATGTGAAGGAAGAACCCGTCCGGCAGCGGTTGCTCGCCGAGGCGACCAGGCTGTTCGCGGCCCGTGGATTCGAGGGGACCTCGGTCCAGGAGATCGTCCAGGCGGCCGGCGTCACCAAGGGCGCCATGTACCACTATTTTGACTCAAAAGACGATCTGCTGCACGAGATCTACGCCCGTCTGCTCCGCATGCAGATGGACCGGCTGACGCGCATCGCCGACGGCCCCGGCACGATCCGCGAGCGGCTGCACCGGGCCGCGGCCGACGTCGTGGAGACGACGACCGCCAACCTCGACGACTCCAAGATCTTCTTCAGGTCGATGCACCTGCTCGCGACCGAGAAGCAGAAGACCGTGCGCGCCGAGCGCCGCCGCTACCACGAGCGTTTCCGCGACCTGGTGGCCGAGGGGCAGCGCACGGGCGTCCTCAGCGACCGGGTGCCCGCCGAACTGGTCGTGGACTACTTCTTCGGCTCGGTGCACCACCTGGGCACCTGGTTCCACGCGGACGGGCCGCTGACCGGCGCCCAGGTGGGCAAGCACTTCGCCGACCTACTGCTGAACTCCCTCGGGGCCGGGGACGCCGGCGAGTGAGGCCAGCGCCTCCCGATGGTCGCCGGGCGTGCCGAGCGCGATCTCGGTGGCCTTGGCGCGCTTGAGATACAGATGCACGGGATGCTCCCAGGTCATCCCGATCCCGCCGTGGAGCTGCACCGCCTCCTCGGCGGCGTGCACCGCCACCCCGGCGTTCCACGACTGCGCCACCGCGACCGCGATGTCCCCGGGATCGGCGGCCGCGCCGCGGGCGGCGGCCCTGGCCCTGACCACGTCCAGCCAGAGGTCGGCCAGCCGGTGCTTGATCGCCTGGAACGAGCCGACCGGCCGGGCGAACTGGTGGCGCTCCTTGACGTAGGCGAGCGTCGTGTCCAGGCACCACTCGGCCACGCCGACCTGCTCGGAGGCCAGCAGCCCGGCCCCGAACCTCAGCACGCCGGCCAGGTCGCACTCCCCCACGTCGCGGGCCGGCGCCCCGGACAGGGTGACGGTGGCGACCGGCCTGGTCAGGTCGAGCGAGGGCACGACCTCGACGGTGGCGCCCTCGACCTCGTACAGCCTGCCCTCGAAGGGGACGAGGAGCACGTCGGCCACGTCCGCGCCGGCCACCCCGGTGACGGCGCCGGACAGCCGCCCGCTCGCCAGCCGCAGCGACGACCCGCGCCCCGGCCGGTACGGCGAGGCCGCGAACGACACGACCAGCGCCGCCGTCCTGCGTCCTTCGGCCAGCTCGCCGAGCAGGGCGTCACCGGTGGGCAGCAGCGCCTTGGTGGCCAGCACCGCGCTGGTCAGGAACGGCACCGGCGCCACGGCCCGGCCCAGCTCCTCCAGCACGACGGCCACCTCGCTGGCCGAGGCGCCCGCGCCGCCCAGCTCCTCGGGCACGAGGAGCCCGGCGACGCCGATCTCGCCCGCCAGCGTCTTCCACAGGTCCAGGTCGTAGGGCTGCGACTCGACGCGCCCGAGCACCGCGGCGGGCGGGCAGCGGTCGGCGAGCAGGCCGCGCACGGCCGCCCGCAGCTCCTCCTCGACCTCGGAGTAGAGCAGAGTCATCGCGGCAGGTCCTTCCAGGGCACGTCCTTGTCGACGCGGGGCTCGGAGGGCAGGCCGAGCACCCGTTCGGAGATGATGTTGCGCAGGATCTCGGACGTGCCGCCCTCGATCGAGTTGCCCTTGGCCCGCAGGTAGCGGTAGCCGGGGCCGCGGCCGTAGAAGTCGACGTCCTCCGAGCGGCGGAACGTCCAGTCGTCGTAGCCCAGGTCGCGGCGGAGCTCGACGTCGAAGCCGGACAGCGCCTGGTTGAGCTTGGCGAACGACAACTTCATGCCCGAGCCCTCGGGACCGGGCTGGCCGGCGGCGAGCTGCTCGCGCAGCCGGGCCCCGGACAGGCGGGTGACCTCGGCCTCCACCCACAGCGCCAGCAGCCGCTGGTGCAGGTCGTGGGTGCGCAGCTCGGGGTGCGCGCGCCAGGCTTCCAGCACCGCGCCGACCATGCCGCCGCCGCGCCGGACGGGCGCGCCGCCGATCGCGACGCGCTCGTTCATCAGCGTGGTCTGCGCGACCCGCCAGCCGTCGCCGACCTCGCCCAGCCGCAGGTCGTCGGAGAGCCGCACGCCGGTCAGGAACACCTCGTTGAACTCGGCCTCGCCGGTGATCTGCCGCAGCGGCCGCACCTCGACGCCGGGGGCGTGCATGTCGCAGACGAAGTACGTCATGCCGCGGTGCTTGGGCACGTCCGGGTCGGTGCGGGTGACCAGGATGGCCCAGCGGGAGTGGTGGGCGCCCGACGTCCAGACCTTCTGGCCGTCGATCACCCACTCGTCGCCGTCCCGGACCGCGCGGGTGGCGAGCGTGGCCAGGTCGGAGCCGGCGCCGGGCTCGCTGAAGAGCTGGCACCAGATCTCCTCGCCGGTCCACAGCGGGCGCAGGAAGCGCCGTCTCTGCTCCGGCGTGCCGAACGCCAGGATCGTCGGCGCGGCCATGCCGAGGCCGATGCCCTGGACGCCGCTGTTGATCTGCGGCGTGCCGGCCAGCTCGTGCTCGACCACCTGCTGCAGCTCCCTGGCCGCGCCGAGGCCGCCGAGCCCTTCGGGGAACCAGACCCAGGCCAGCCCGGCGTCGAACCTGGCCCGCAGGAACTCCAGCCGGTCCCCCTCGGGGTCGTGCTCGCCCAGGAACGCGCGCACGCGCTCCTTGATCTGCGCTTCGTTCACATGAACCTCTTCAGCTCGCGATAGGCCAGGGACCGCTTGTGCACCTCGTCGGGACCGTCGGCCAGGCGCAGGGACCGGGCGCCCGCCCAGAGCGCGGCCAGCGGGAAGTCCTGGGAGACGCCGCCCGCGCCGTGCACCTGGATGGCCTTGTCCAGGATCCATTCGACGGTGATCGGGGTGGAGATCTTGATGGCCTGGATCTCGGTGTGGGCGCCCTGGTTGCCCACGGTGTCCATGAGCCAGGCGGTCTTGAGCACGAGCAGGCGCAACTGCTCGATCCTGATGCGGGACTCGGCGATCCAGTCCTGGACCACGCCCTGCTGGGCGACCGGCTTGCCGAACGCCGTTCTGGCCAGGGCCCGCTCGCACATCAGCTCGACCGCGCGCTCGGCCATGCCGATCAGGCGCATGCAGTGGTGGATGCGGCCGGGGCCGAGCCTGGCCTGCGCGATGGCGAAGCCGCCGCCCTCCTCGCCGATCAGGTTCTCGGCCGGTACGCGCACGTCCTCGAAGATCACCTCGGCGTGGCCGCCGTGGTCGGCGTCGGTGTAGCCGAAGACGTGCATGCCGCGCTTGACGTGCAGCCCCGGGGTGTCGCGCGGCACCAGGACCATGCTCTGCTGCCGGTGCTTGGGCGCGTCGGGGTTCGTCTTGCCCATGACGACGAAGATCTTGCAGTTGGGGTTCATCGCGCCGGAGATGAACCACTTGCGGCCGTTGATGACGTACTCGCCGCCGTCGCGGACGATCGAGGTGGCGATGTTGGTGGCGTCGGAGGAGGCGACGTCGGGCTCGGTCATCGCGAAGGCCGACCGGATCTCGCCGTCGAGCAGCGGGCGCAGCCACTCCTCGCGCTGCCACTGGCTGCCGAACATCGACAACACTTCCATGTTGCCGGTGTCGGGGGCGGCGCAGTTGGTGGCGGTGGGGGCGATGCTGGGGCTGCGGCCCATGATCTCGGCCAGCGGGGCGTACTGGAGGTTCGTCAGGCCGGCGCCGTGCGCGCCCGGCAGGAACAGGTTCCACAGGCCGCGCTTCCTCGCCTCGTCCTTGAGGTCGTCGAGCAGCGGTGGCGGGCTCCAGCCGGCGGCCGCGGCCTGCTCCTCGAAGGCGGGCTCGGCCGGATAGACGCATTCGTCCATGAAGCGGAGCAGGCGCTCGCGCAGGTCCTCGGTGACGGTGTCGAAGGCGAAGTCCATGCCGGTGAGCCTACCGACCGGCCGGTATGGATGTCGACAGGTGGTTCCCCGTAAAAAGGGCCAGGTGGCCGTCAACCTGCGACGGGAGCGCCGCCTATCGTGGCGGCATGACCGCCAAGCTGCCCGCGCCCGTGGTGCTGGAGAACGACGTCGTGCGCCTCGAACCGCTCACCCTGGACCACGTCCCCGACCTGTTCGCCGCCGGCGGCGGGGACGACGAGCTGTGGCGCTGGCTACCGATCGCCACCCCGCGCACCGAGGACGATCTGGCCAGGGCGGCCCGCGAGCTCATCGGCGACGACCGGCACGTGCCGTTCACGGTGATCCCCAAGGAGACCGGACGGCCGGGCGGCTGGACCACCTACATCGACGTGCCCGGCTTCGACGACAGCGTCGAGATCGGCTGGACCTGGTACGGCCGCGCCCACTGGCGCACCGCGGTGAACACCAACTGCAAGCTGCTGCTGCTCGACCACGCCTTCGGCCTCGGATACAACCGGGTCCTGCTCAAGACCGACGTGCTGAACCTGCGCTCCCAGGCCGCCATCCGCCGCATCGGCGGCGTGCACGAGGGAACCCTGCGCCGCCACCGCAGAAGGCCCGACGGCACCTGGCGCGACACGGTCTATTTCGGCATCCTCGAAGAGGAATGGCCGGAGCACCGGGCTCGACTGAACCGCTGAACGGAAGGCGGCATCTAATCCCGCATGACTGATCGGCTGGGAGGCTACTGGCTCGGCGCCCGGCTCGACGGCGGCGGGCGGACCACCGTCCGCGAGGCCTACGACGAGTCGGGCGGTCGCCATGCCCTCCACCTGCCCGGACCGGGCGCGTACGCGACGGTCCCGCAGGTGCGCTCGGTGCACGCGGCGCGGCTGGTCGAGGCGTGCCCGCAGGGCGATCCGCCGTACCTGGTCAGCGAGTACATCGAGGGGCCGACGCTGCGCCAGGTCGTCGAGCGGCACGGCCCCTTCGCCGGTGACGACCTCTACCGCCTGGCCGCCGCCACGGCCACCGCGCTGGCCGCGGTGCACGAGGCGGGGGCGGTGCACGGGTCGCTCACGCCCGACAAGATCATCTTGGGCGCCGAGGGGCCGCGCCTGGTCGGGCTGGGGCTGGCCGACGCCGAGGCCGGCCCGGCGGACGACGTGCGGGCGTGGGGGCGCGTCCTGCTGTTCGCCGCGTACGGGCTCACCGAGCGATTAGGCAACGGGGAGCGCCTCGACCGGCTGTTACGCGGCCTGGTCGCCGCCGCGCTCCACGACGACCCCGAGCGGCGCCCGGACGCCCGCCACCTGCTCATGTCCCTGCTCGACGCCCCGCAGTCCCAGCTCGGCCGCCTGCTGCCGCCGGAGCCCATCGACGACCCGCCGCTCGGCGTCCGCGCCGAGGCCCTCTACCTCCAGCTCTGCCGGGCGGACCAGGATCTGGTGCCCGAGGTCTTCCTGCGCCTGGTCGGGCTCGACGAGTCCGGCGGCGACACCGTGGCCCCCGCCCTCCGCGACGACCTGGTCGCCGGACGCGCCCCCGACGAGGTGGCCGCGATCGACCGGGTGCTGGAGGCGTACGGGAAGGCCGGAATCCTGACGATCGGCGACCGGGGATCCCTCGCGATCACCTACACGGCGCTGCTGCGGGCCTGGCCGCGCCTGCACGAATGGCTGGACGGCGAGCGGGAGGGCCTGGCCGTGCACCGGGAGCTGGCCAGGGCGGCCCGCGCCTGGGAGGCGGGCGGGCGCCGCGAGTCCGACCTCTACCAGGGCGAACCCCTCGACCGGGCGATGGCGTGGGCGGCCGGCGGGCGGCGGCGGGTCACCTTGAGCCCCGGCGAGCAGACCTTCCTGGACGAGGGGCTCGCGCGGGCCCGCGGCGGCGCGCGCAGGCGCCGGAGGCTCGTGGTCGGGCTGCTGTCAGGCCTGTTGTCGGTCGCGCTGCTGGCGGCGCTGCTCGCGGTGTGGCAGCGCGGGGCCGCCGACGGGCGGCTGGAGCAGGCGATGGCCAAGGTCGCCGCGTCGCGGGCCGAGGCGCTGCGGGTGGCCGATCCGGTGACCGCGCGCCGGCTGAGCCTGGCGGCCTGGCGGCTGGCCCAGGTGCCGCAGGCGCGGCGGGCGCTGACGGCGGCGGCCGCCGACCCGGCCGTGGACGTCTTCACCGACCCGCAGGCCGGGCCGCGCTCGCTGTACGCGATCAGCGACGACGGCTCCCGGCTGGCCGCGCTGACCGACGACACGGTACGCGTCTACGACGTCCCCGGGCACCGGCGGCTGGCCGAGACGGCCGGTCCCGAGCAGAGCGTGCGGGCGATGGCCTGGTCCCCCGACGGGCGCACGCTGGCCTTCGTCGGCGTGGACCGGTCGTACCTGTGGGACACCGCGTCGGGGCAGGGCGTGGGGCCGCCGTTCGGAAGGGGGCTGGGGGCGCCGGGCGAGCAGTCGGCGTGGTTCAGCCCGGGCGGCGGGCTGCTGTTCGCGGCGGCCCGGCAGTCGGGCGAGCGGTGGGCGTGGGACCTGCGGGCCCGCCGGGCGGCCTTCGTCGGCGAGTACGCGGTGGCCGGTCCCGGTGACCGGGTGGCGCTGACGTTCGAGGGACGGCGCTCGGCGATCAGGCGCGGCGGCCGCGTCACGCCCGCGCCGTGGCTGGACCGGATGCCGTGGGAGTACACGACGTTCGCGCCGGACGGCGAGCGGGTGGCCATCGCCGAGGAGACCGGCATCCAGATCTACGACCTGGACGGCGTGCCCGTGCTCGGCACCCGGCTGCGCCCCTCCCCCGGCCACCTGCGCTTCAGCCCGGACGGGCGGCTGCTGGCCGGGACGGACAACGACCGGGTGCGGGTGTGGCGCGTGCCCGACCGCGTGCTGCTGGCCGAACGCCAGGTGCCGGTGGGCGGCGCGGACCGGCCGCCGCGGGCGGTGCTGGCGGACGACGGGCGTACGGCCCGCGTGCTGGCCGCCGGCGGGACGGTGCTCACGCTGGACCTGGCCCGCTCGCCCGCGGCCGGTGATCCGGCGTCGGCGGTGTGCGCCCGCTACGGGGGCCTGTCGGCCGCCGACTGGGCCCGGCACCTGCCCGAGGTGCCCTACCGGGCGACCTGCCCCGGCTGATCGCGGCTGATCACGGCGTTACGCGAACTTTTCTCGAATTCGTGGCGTGGATCTTGAACCAACCCCCTTGCCGGGCACGTAACCGTAGTCATACGGTCACCGTGAGCTGTTGGTCGAAGAGAAGGAGAGTTCCCCCCGTATGGGCAGGCATGAGGCACCCCCCAAGGACGAGTCGCCGGAGGCCGGGTCCGGCGCGGCCGACGGCCACCGGGAGCCTCGCGGCAAACACGCGAGGGACGGCGAGGACGCGGGCGGCGAGGAGTAGGCCGCCCGAGGCCACGCACGGCCGACACGGGCGCCGGCGGTCCTATCCGCCGGCGCCCTCGTCACGCAGCATGCCGGTCAACAAGTCGCGCAGCGCGAGGGTGAGCTCCTCCACGGTGGGCACGGAGCCCGCGCCCGCGATCGCGTCGAACATCAGTCCCTCCGCGAAGGCCACGAGCTGGCGGGCGTGGCGCACCGGGTCCTTCGACCCCAGGGCGGCCAGCATGGCGGGCGCCGGGTCGCGGAAGCCGCGGCCCGCCCGGTTGTAGATCTCGCGCAGCTCGGGACGCCTGGTGGCCTCCAGGGCCAGCTCATAGCGGGCCAGGGTGCGCCTGCGGTCGTCGAGCTGCACGCGCACCGCCTCGGCCAGCCGGGCGGGCAGGTCGTCGAGGCTGAGCGGCACCGGCTCGTAGGCGATCGCCATGGCCTTCATCTCCAGCTCGGTGAGCCGGGACAGGGTCAGCTCCAGCAGGGCGGCCCGGGTGCGGGCCAGGTTGGACGTGGACCCGGGCGGCAGCCCGGCCGCCTCGTCCACGGCGCGGTGGGTGAGGCCGCGCATGCCCCGCTCGGCCAGCAGGGTGATGGCCGTGTCGGCGACGGCGTCAGCTCGTTTCACGGACCGAATACTACAGGGGTAGTGCGAGCGGACTACAGGCGTAGTACGCTGACACTACAGACGTAGTAACCAAGGAGGCGTCATGCCCAAGGCTGTGGTGATCGGTGGCGGCATCGGAGGGCTGGCCTGCGGCGTGGCCCTGCGCCGCAAGGGGTGGGAGGTGAGCGTCCTGGAGCGGGCGGCCGCCGTCGAGCCCGTCGGGTCGGGGCTGGCGGTCGCCGCCAACGCGCTCAAGGCGCTCGACACACTGGGGTTGGGCGACCGGGTGCGCGAGCTGTCCACGGTGGAGGGGCCGCTCGGGGTGCGGCGGGCGGACGGCCGCTGGCTGACGCGTACCACCACCGATCACGCCGACGCCCGGTACGGGGACTCGGTGGTCGTCATGCTGCGGGCGACCCTCATGGACGTGCTCGCCGACGCCCTGGAACCGGGCGTCCTGCGGCTGGGCGTCACCGTGACGGGCGTGGAGGCCGAGCGCGGGATCGTCCGCACGGACGCGGGCGAGATCGAGGCCGACCTGGTCGTGGGCGCCGACGGCATCCGCTCGGCGACCCGGCGGGCGCTCTTCCCCGGCCATCCGGGGCCGGTGTACTCGGGGGTGACGGCGTGGCGGGCGCTCGTCCCGCGGAACGGGCTGGAGATCCCCCGGTCGGAGAGCTGGGGCAGGGGGCTGGTGTTCGGCGTCCATCAGCTCACCGACGACCTGGTCTACCTGTACGCCACCGACCTGTCACCCGCCGGCGCGGCCCACGGGGACGAGCGGGAGGAGCTGCTGCGCAGGTTCGGCGGCTGGCACGAGCCGATCCCGGCGCTGCTGCGGGCCGCCGACCCGGCCCGGATCATCCGCAACGACGTCCACTACCTGAAGACGCCGCTGCCCGCCCTGCACCGGGGCAAGGTGGCGCTGGTGGGCGACGCGGCCCATCCGATGACCCCGAACCTGGGCCAGGGCGCCTGCCAGGCGCTGGAGGACGCCGTGGTGCTCGCGCACGTGGCGGAGGGCGACCTGGCCGCCTACACCGCCGCGCGGCTGGCGCGCACGTCGGGGGTCGTGCGGCAGTCGATGACGATCTGCCGGGTCACCAAGCTGCGCAATCCGCTCGCGGTACGGCTGCGCGACCTCGCGGTGACCGTGGCGGGCCGGCTCAGCCCGGAGCTGATGCTGCGTTCGATGGACGACGTGCTGGCCTGGCGTCCGCCGGTGGAGGCGGTCACTGACCGGACGCGGGCCGCCGACCGGTGACCGCGCCCTCGGAGGAGGCTTCGGACGCCGTCTTGGACGCCGTAGTGGACGCAGCCTCGGCGGCCACGGTCGCCGAGGTGAGCACCGGGGGCACGGGAGCGGGGGCCGGGGCCGGCTTGGAGTGGTCGGGGGTGAGGCGGCCGAGGGTGATCGTGCCGCCGATGGTCAGCGCCCCGGCCAGCAGGGCGGGGATGGCCGTGGACGGGCTGGCAGGCAGCGGTTCGCCGAGCAGGATCGCCCCCGCCAGCACCGACGTGATCGGGTCGATGACCTGGACGCCGGCGTAGGCGATGCCGAAGTAGCCGACCGCGTACGAGCGCTGGAGCAGCACCACCGCGCAGACCAGCAGCACCGGCACGGCCAGCGTGAACCAGTGGATCAGCCGCCCCCAGTCGCCCTCCAGCCCGCCGCCGACCACCCGGACGAACGTCGAGACGCTCGCCGTCACCACGCCGGCGCCCACCGAGAGCAGCAGCGCCCGCGCGGGCCCGTGGAACCGCCGCGCGAGCACCTGTGAGACCAGCGCGATCGCCGCGATGACGCCCAGGAAGGCGAGCGCGGCGCCGCTGCTCAGCCGGGGCGTGACGTTGTGCTGCGGCACCAGCAGCATGAGCCAGAGCAGGCCCACGGCCACGGCGATCGAGCCGAGGATCTCCGCCCGGTACGGTCTGCGCCCGTACATGAAGGCGGCCAGCGGCACCGCGAACACCAGGGTGGCCACGCTGATCGGCTGCACGGCCACCAGCGGCGCGAAGCTGAGCGCCACGGCGTGCAGGCACGCCCCGGTGAAGCCGATGACGCCGCCGATCCACCAGCGGGGGCGCCGGACCAGCTTGAGCGAGGCGCCCGCGGCCACGGCCTCGTACTGTTGGAGGGCGGCGCCGAGCGCGTATCCCAGCGCTCCGGCCAGCGCGATGAGCAGCCCGATCCAGGTCATCGGCGCCCACGCAGGGGCAGGGGTCCGTGCAGGAGCATTGCTCCAGCTTAAGAGCCGAGCGGAGCACTACCATCATTCTTTAGGCTGATAATTCGCCCAATTGGGGCCGCCACCTGCACGAACTTGTGGCTGATCCTTGAGCCCCCGCAGGGGCGTCGCGGCCCCTACGATTGCTCGGGAACCACGCAGAACAGGTGGCCCTCCGGGTCCTGCAGCACGATCCAGCGCGTGCCCTCCTCGGTGACGCCCGGCTGGAACTCCGGCTTGACCGCCCCGAGCGCGGTGTACTCCTCGACCGCCTTGTCCAGGTCGGGCACGCGGAAGTCGAGATGGAACTTCTTGTCGGCGCTGGGCCACTCGCCCGGCTTGTAACCGGGGACGCGGCCGAAGTAGATGTTCGTGGAGCCGTCGCCGATCGCCGCGTACTCCTCCTCCGAGTACTGGATCTCGAAGCCGGTCACCTCGTGGTAGAAGGCGGCCAGCTTCCGGGGGTCGTCGCAGTCGATGGTGAAGGCGATGAGCTTGGCTTTCGTCGTCATGCGTCCATGCTCGCAGGCGTACCTGTCATCTTCTGTCAGGTACGCCCGGCATGTTCAGCCGCGGCGCGTGGCGGCGGTCACCCGCTTGAGGATCCGGTCCCATTCCGTGCCGAACGGGTTGTCCTGCACCAGGTACGTCCAGGTGGCCGACGGGCGCTTGAGGTCGGGCTCGGGGGCCTCGAACGACTCCAGCGAGCGGCGTTCGACCTCGGCCTGCAGCGCCTTGTACTCGGCCACGGCCTCCCGCTGGAACTCGTCGACCGGGCTCATCCGGCCCAGCGCGCGCAGGTGGATGCCCTCGCGCAGGTCGTTGAGGAAGGCCAGGTGCTCGGTCCAGCAGGTGTCGATGGCGTGCAGGACGATCTGGCGGGCCGTCTCGTCCCTGGTGTCCTCGGGCAGCTCGGCCCAGCGCTCGGGGTCGGCCTCGGCCAGCGCCTTGGCGGCGGCGTCGCCGTGGAGGACCTTGTCGCGCCATTCGAGGATCAGCTCACGCTGGTGTTCGAGCAGGCGGGTGTAGCGCCAGGTGTTGCGGTGGATCTCCAGGTTGACGCCCTCGGCCACCCGCTGGGCGTGGCCCACGATGTACGCCCCGCGCCGGTGGCGCACCAGGCCGTCGGGGTCGGCGGCGGGCGGCCGCTCATCGGGGACGAACTGGGTGATCAGGTCGTCGGTCATGCTGACGAAGAAGACCGAGCCGCCCGGGTCGCCCTGGCGGCCGGCCCGGCCGCGGAGCTGGTCGTCGAGGCGGCTGCTGGCGTGGCGGCCGGAGCCGATGACGTAGAGGCCGCCGAGCTCGGCCACGCCCTCGCCGAGCCGGATGTCGGTGCCGCGACCGGCCATCTGGGTGGAGACGGTGATCGCGCCGCGCTCGCCCGCCCTGGAGATGATCGTGGCCTCTTCGGCGTCGTTCTTGGCGTTGAGGACGACCGGTTCCATGCCGCGGCGCTGCAGGAGCTTGGCGAGGTTCTCCGACTCGGCCACGTCGAGGGTGCCGATGAGGATCGGCCGGCCCGTCGCGTGCACCTCCTGGATCTCCTCGACCAGCGCGGCGTCCTTGTCGGGGACGGTCGGGTAGATGCGGTCGGGCTCGTCCTGCCGCACGCACGGCCGGTTGGACGGGATGACCGCGACCTTGAGGCCGTAGAACTCGCCGAGCTGCTCGTTGACCGCGACGGCGGTGCCCGTCATGCCGCAGATCTGCGGGTAGCGGCGGATCAGCCCCTGAACGGTGATCGAGTCGAGGATCTCGCCCTTCTCGCTCGGCGGCAGCGCCTCCTTGGCCTCCACGGCCGCCTGGAGGCCGTCGGGCCAGCGCTGCAGCAGCGCGACCCGGCCGCGCGAGGGGTTGATCAGCTGCACCCTGCCGTCGCGCACGATGTAGTCGACGTCGCGGGCGAGCAGCGCGTGGGCGTGCAGGGCGAGGTTGAGCTCGATGAGGGTGCCGGGCTCGTGCTCGTCGTAGAGCTCGACGCCGAGGATGTTCTCGACGCTGTCGGCGCCCTTGGGGGTGAGGTAGACGTTGCGCGCCTGCTCGTCGATCTCGTAGTGGTAGCCGCGGACGAGCGTGCGCACCAGCGCCGCCATCTCCGGCACCGCGCTGCCGGGGTCGGCCGCGCCGGCCATCACCAGCGGCACCCTGGCCTCGTCGACCAGCACGGAGTCGGCCTCGTCGATCAGCGCCACCTCGGGCGCGGGCACGATGATCTCGGCCGGGTCGGTGCGCAGCCGGTCGCGCAGCACGTCGAAGCCGATCTCGCTGACCGGCCCGTACGTGACGTCCTTGGCGTAGGCGGCGCGGCGCTCCTCCGGGGTGGAGTTCTGGTCGATCCAGCCCACGCTGACGCCGAGCGCCTCGTAGAGCGGGCCCATCCACTCGGCGTCGCGCCTGGCCAGGTAGTCGTTGACGGACATCACGTGGACGCGCTTGCCCTGCAACGCGTAACCGGCGGCGGCCATGGCGCCCGACAGGGTCTTGCCCTCGCCGGTCGCCATCTCGGCCACCTTGCCGTCGAGCAGGGCGAGCGTGCCCAGCAACTGCACGTCGTACGGCCGCAGCCCGAGGGTGCGGTCGGCGGCCTCGCGCACGACGGCGCAGAACTCGGCCAGATCGTCCATGGCCGGCGTCGGCAGCTCGTCGAGCTTCCCGACGCGGCCGGCGCGCTCTTCGGCCGCCTTGACGATCTTCAGATAGGGGCTCAGGTTCACGCCGCCTGGACGATCCAGGAGGTTTCTGAATATTCCCTTTATCGAGGCCACAGTTCCTCCAACGCACGTTTCGCCGGCGCCGTTCCGTTATGCCGAAATGAGAGAACGGAGCGACGATACGGCAAGCGTCGCCGTACCGGACCTTAACTCATCACGGGCTCTGGACCTCACATCTCCGTTTCCGCTTTCAGCGCGAGAACGGCGACCGCGGCGAGCAGGAGCGCGCACCCGCCCCAGGCGAGCGGGGTCAGCCGCTCGCCGAACAGCAGGACGCCGATCAGCGCCGCCCCGGCCACCACGGTCTCGATCATCTCGCTGGGCGAGGCGGCCGGGG
>NZ_JBSFGJ010000063.1:0-31979 GCF_053596515.1 Nonomuraea sp. NPDC001684 | reverse complement strand
CTGCCCGCGGTGTCGTACCTGGTGCCCGAGCCGGCCGGGCGGCACGAGATCATGGTGGCCGACTTCCTGATCCTGGTCTCGCACGCCATCGAGCACGGCGAGGTGGACCTGCTCGACGAGGGCCGCGCGGTCGCGGTCTGGCTGACGCACACCGCCGACGCGCCGCTGCCCGAGCCGCCCGACTACGACCGCCGCCTGACCGCCGCCACCGGCAGGTGGGCCGACCGCTTCCGGGTGCTGGACGAGCTGTTCGAACGGCACCACCCGGAGCCGCCGTACCACCACCTGGCGTTCCTGGCCGTGCACCCGGACCACCAGGGCCGGGGGCTCGGCTCGGCGCTGCTGCGCCGCCACCACGCCCTGCTGGACGGCGCGCCCGCCTACCTGGAGGCCAGCAGCGCCCGCAGCCGCGACCTGTACGCCAGGCACGGCTACCAGGCCGAGGAGCCGTTCGCGCTGCCCGACGGCGCGCTGTTCTGGCCCATGTGGCGGCCCGGCGTCACCGGGTGACGCAGGGCCCCTCGCAGACGTCGGCGACCACGCCGGTCTTGAGGAACACCGACTTCTGCAGCTGGGCGGCCGGGGTCCTGCGCGGCTTCTCGTGCGGGTCCTCGCCCTGCGTAGGCGGGGTGTTGGTGAGCGGCGGCGCGGGGGCGCCGCTGTCCCACATCACCAGGGCCGAGCCGGGATGGGCCCGGCCGCGGATGCCGGGGATGCCCCAGAACGGCACGACGTCCGGGCTGCGTCCCGGGGCGAGGGCCGGGGTCAGCAGCCGGGCGCCGACGGTGCGGGCCTCGACCTCGGCGGTGACCGTGGCCACCTGGTGGTCGCCGAAGGCCACGTGCATGAGCACCCGGTGCCGCGGCGTCCCCGGGTAGGGGCGGTCGGTCAGGTGGGCGGCGTAGCCGTCGGCCTCGCCGCGGTCCCACAACATCTGCATGAGCGCCAGGATGAGCTGCTGGTCCAGCTTGTCGGGGTAGGCCCGGTCGAAGGCGGCCTGGAAGGGGGCGGCGTCGGCGCTGCGGTTGAACAGGGTGCTGTAGTTCATGCCGGTCACGCCGAGCACGCCGCGCTCGATGTCCTTCGACAGCGCGACCAGCGCGCCGCCCAGGATGCCGCCCTGGCTGTTGCCGTCGTACACCAGGCCGTGGCGGGGGTCGATCAGCGGGCGGCCGCCGGCGGTGCGGAAGGCGGGGTGGGCGGCGAAGCCGTCGGGGGCGGTCATGGCGCGGCCCAGGAACATGAAGTCGAGGAAGCCCTGCAACGTGCGGTCGGGGATCGTGCCGAACCGGGAGATGTCGGTGAAGACGGAGACGACGTTCGGGATGTCCTCGTCGGCCATGCCGATCCACTTGGTGGCGCAGAAGAGGAAGCCGTGCTCCTGCGCCATGGTCTTCACGTTCGACGCGCCCACCTCGGAGTGCCTGCCGAGCAGGCCGTGGCCGTACAGGGAGGGCCGGGCGGGGCGGTCGAAGGCGACGCGGGGGATCTCGCAGCGGAAGGGCGCCACCTGCTCGTTGCCGGGCAGGCGGGCCGGCAGGCCGTCCGGGCCGCGGTTGAGCGCCGACCCGGGCGGGCCGCCGGGCCGGTCGAGGTAGCTCGGCACGCGGAAGGTGCCCTCGACCCGGCGGGCGATCTGGGCGTCCTGCTCGGGGGTGAGGTCGGTGACCGAGGTGACCTCGAAGGCGGGCGCGCGGCCGCGCAGCGTGCGCAGGGCGTCGTCGCGCATGGCCAGCGCGGGACCGGCCAGGCCGCGCGCACTGGCGACGGTGAAGTCCCAGGCCAGGTAGAGGCCGCGGGTGCCGATGCCGGCGCGGCGCAGCGCGGACAGCGCGGGCTGGAGGCGGCGCTGACGGTCGTGCAGCTCGTGGTCCGGCGGCAGGGGCGGCCCGGCGACCGCGGCGAAGGCGGGGCTCGGCGGGATCGGGGCGCCGGCGGCGTCGCGGAGGTCGCGCAGGGCGACGGCGTACCGGTGGCCCTCGCTCAGGTTGCGGGCCGGGCGGACGATCAGGGCCTGGCGGTCGGCCGGCGCGTTCGCGTCGAGCTCGGCCCAGTACGGCCACCGCTCCCCCGTCACGGTGTCCAGCAGCACGACAGGCGCGTCCCGGTCCAGCGACCTGCCGATGTCGGTGATGGGCGCGGCGCCCGTCCTGGCCAGGTCGAGCCCCGGCACCCTGGCCAGCAGCATCGAGCCCGGCGAGAAGCCGTCGTTCCTGTTCCACTCGGCGGGCGCGATCGGCACGCCGGCGACCGAGACCGGCATGGACCCGGCCGCGAAGGCCACCCGGCGGCCCGTGTCGGTGCCCCGGTCGGCGACGGTGAACCAGTCGTTCGGGAACGGCAGCAGGCAGGCCGCCGGATCGATCGGGTCGCAGCCGGACGGTTCGGGGACCGCCGAAGCCGGTGACGCCGTCGGGGCCGCGAGCGACGCGCAGGCCAGGGCGAGGACGGTGAGGAGACGGGGAAGCACGCGCACGGGCACCTCGGGGGCTGATCGAGGCCGGGGGGTCGGGCCATGGTGGATCGCGCCGGGGCCGCCGTCAATCGGCTTCGCGGAATGCCGCCCAGATTTGTGAGGCGTCACAGATTTGACCGTCCGGATTTACCGCCCTGTCCAGTTCACAGAAGGACGAGCAGGGCTCATCGTCATGTCTGCGAATTCAAACGACCTCGAACGACGCGAGCCACGTGGAGTGATGATGCGCCGTCGTACGTTCATCAGGACCGTCTCCGCGGCGGTCGCGTTCTCCGGGGCGATGTGGCACGACGCCGTCGCCTCCGCGGCGGGCGCGGGCGTGAGCCCGTACGGGCCGCTCGGCGCCCCGGACGCCAACGGCATGGCGCTGCCCGCCGGTTTCACCGGCCGGGTGGTGGCCAGGTCGGGCCGGGTCGTCGGCGGCACGCTGTGGCACCCCGCTCCTGACGGCGGCGCGTGCTTCGCCGACGGCTCCGGCTGGATCTACGTGTCCAACTCCGAGGTGCCGCTCGTGGGCGGGACCTCGGCGATCAGGTTCAGGGCCGACGGCTCGATCGACCGGGCGTACCGGATCCTGAGCGGCACGAACCTCAACTGCGCGGGCGGCGCGACCCCGTGGGGCACCTGGCTGTCCTGCGAGGAGATCTTCCGCGGCAAGGTCTACGAGACCGACCCGTACGGCAACCGCTCCGCCCAGCAGCGCCCCGCGATGGGCAAGTTCAAGCACGAGGCCGCGGCCTGCGACCCCGACCACAAGGTCGTCTACCTGACCGAGGACGAGGGCGACGGCTGCTTCTACCGCTTCACCCCCACCACCTGGGGCGACCTGTCCAGCGGCCGGCTCGACGTGCTCTGCGGGATCGGCGGCGACAGCGTCGAGTGGCGGCCCGTGCCCGACGCGACGCCCGGCGTCTTCGACACCCAGACCAGGCACCAGGTCTCCGCGGCCCGGCACTTCAGCGGCGGCGAGGGCTGCCACTACGCCGCCGGGATCTGCTACTTCACCGCCAAGGGCGACCGCAAGGTCTGGGCCTACGACACCGCCCGGCAGACGGTCACCGCGGTCTACGAGGGCGGCGGCACCCTCGACGGCGTCGACAACATCACCGGCCGCCCGTCCGGCGACCTGTACGTGGCCGAGGACGGCGGCAACATGGAGATCAACATCATCACCCCCGACGGCGTGGTCGCCCCCGTCATGCGCCTGGACGGCCAGGCCAAGTCGGAGATCACCGGCCCCGCGTTCTCCCCCGACGGCACCCGGCTCTACTTCTCCTCCCAGCGCGGCACCAGCGGCGAGACCGCCGGGACCGGGGGGATCACGTACGAGGTGACCGGGCCCTTCCGCCGCTGACCAGCACGGCTTCACCCCACCGGGGCCGCTGACCGGCCCGGCCTCCGTCACCGGAGCCGCTGACCGGCACGGCCATCGCACCCCCCACCCTCCGCCGAAGGAGTCCTCCATGGTCCGACGGTTGCTCGTCCTGCTCTCCGCGACCGCCCTGGCGCTCGGCGTCGTGCCGCCCGCACACGCCGCCCAGGGCGAGGTGTACGTGGCGCTCGGCGACTCCGCCGCGTCGGGTCCCCTGGTGCCCAACCAGGTCGTGCCCGACCTCGGGTGCTGGCGTTCCGACCACAACTACGCCCATCTGACCGCCCAGGCCATCGGCGCCGCCACCTTCAGGGACGTCACCTGCTCCGGCGCCAAGACCCGCGACATGTACAACTCCCAGGGCACCGACCTCGGCAGCGTCGCGCCCCAGCTCGACGCGCTCAGCTCGGACACCACCCTGGTCACGGTGCAGATCGGCGCCAACGACGTCGGCCTGACCGGCTTCATCGAGGACTGCCTCAACCTGCTGCCCCCGCCCATCGGCGACGCCTGCAACGACGACTACGTCGTCGACGGCCAGGACTCCTGGCGGGTCAAGACCGACGCGCTGCGGCCCAAGCTGACCACGCTGGTGACCGACATCCGCGCCCGCGCCCCGCGTGCCCGGATCTTCATGGTCGGCTACGCCACCTACGCCCCGCCGAACGGCTGCTACCCGACCGTCCCGATCATCAAGGCCGACGCCAACTACATCCGCGCCACGCTCCAGTACTTCAACCAGATGCTGGCCGAGCAGGCCGCCGCCGCGGGCGTGTCGTTCGTCGACCTGCAGACGCCGAGCGTGGGCCACGACCCGTGCAAGGCTCCCGGCGTGCGCTGGATCGAGCCGTACGTGCCGGCCTCGCCCGCCGCCCCGTTCCACCCCAACGGTCTCGGGATGCGGAACTTCGCCACCGTGGTGACCGCCGCGGTGTCCGGGGTCTGAACGCTCCGAATCGCGCGACGGGAGCCGTCCCCGCCCGGGGGCGGCTCCCGTTCACTTGCGGTGCTGTCGTCTGGCGGCCAGGGCGGCGCCGATGCGTTGCAGGTGGGCCGGGTCCACGGGGTCGAGGCCGGTCAGGCTGACGGCCCTGCGCAGGCGGTAGTCGACCGTGTTGGGGTGCACGTGCAGCAGCTCGGCCGTACGGCGGCGGTCGAGGCCGGTGTCCAGGTAGACCGTGAGCGTCCTGAGCAGGTCGGGGTTGTCGAGCAGCGGGTCGAGCAGCCCGGCGAGCACGGCGGTGGCCTGGCTCGGCCGGGTGAGCTGGTACTCCAGCAGCACGTCGGCCAGCCGGTAGGCGCCCGGCGGCTGCTCGAAGACCCGCACCACCTCCAGGACCTCCTCGGCCAGCTTGACCGCCTCCGGCACCCCGGGCGGCGCGGCGATCTCGGCCGCCGCCCACACCGGCACGCCGGCCGCCTTGGCCATCGCGGCGGCCGTCTCGCCGACCTCGTACCAGTCGGGGTCCTCGCCGGTGATGGGCACGAACACCAGGCCGCCCGTCGTGTCCAGCACCGACAGCACCGGCTCGGCCGCGCCCCGCTGGAGCGCCGTCCTGATCCGGTGGAGCTTGCGGCGGCCCGCGATCGACCCGCCCGGCTCGTCGCTCTCCTCGTCGGGATGCCGGCCCACGGCGAGCGCCAGCACCAGGTAGCGCGGGGCCAGCCGGACCCCGGCCAGGGCCGCCCGGTCGCCGCCGAGCAGCGCGGACACGGCGGCGTGCAGCGCGTGCTGCTCGTGGCTGAGCATCCCCTCGCGCTCCTCCAGGTACGCGGTGCACACGGCGGCCGTCACCGACTCCGTGTAGAGCAGGATCAGGCGGTTGGCCGTCAGCACGTCCGCGAAGTCGGCGGGCGTGGCCGCGGCGAACAGGTGCTCCCACACCTTGCGCGCGCCCAGGTGGTAGGCGGCCAGCAGGGCCTCCAGCGGCACGCCCTCCTGGGCCCGGCGGGCCGCCGACGAGCGCAGCGGGGCCAGCTCGGCCCTGGTGGGCGGGCGGCGGTCGCGGAACATGCGGGCGATCAGCCGCAGGTTGTGCTCGGTGATGACGGTGATCTCGCCGTCGAGCTCCTCCCTCGGCAGCCGCCGGTAGAGCGGGATCTCCTCGGCGAAGCCGCGGACGAGCTGCCTGGCCAGCTTGGCGGTCTGGCGTTCGAGCAACTCGTGCGCGACGCACCCGGCCAGGGTGAGGGCAGGGACCACGTTCCGAACCCTCCCAGAACATGAGCCGTCAGTGAAGGGCGGCCGACAGGCTCGGTCCGGGCCGGGGCGTGAAAGTTTCAGCGTCTTCCAGCACCGATGGCGGGCATCCGTTGACGGGGCGGCGGTGGGCAAGGAGGATCGGGATCGCTCCATTGGGAGCGCTCCCAACCCTCCGAAGGACCTCCATGACCCGATGCCGGGCCGCGCTGCTGGCCCTCCTCACCATGGTCGCCCTGTCCCCCGCCGCGTCCGCCCGCGCCGCCGACGAGGGACCCGAGCAGATCGTGAACGGCACCTTCGACGCCGGCACCGCCCCCTGGTGGAGCACCGGCAACACCACCCTGACCATCGACGGCGGCAGGCTGTGCGCCGACGTCCCCGGCGGCACCGCCAACCCCTGGGACGTCATCATCGGCCAGGACGGCGTCCCGCTGGTCGCCGGCGACACCTACGCCTACAGGTTCTCGGCCTCCGCCACCCCCGCCAAGGTCGGCAAGGCCCTGATCCAGCTCCCCGTGGACCCGTGGACGCAGTACCTGTCGGCCGCCCCGGAGCTGAGCGTCTCGGGCAACGACTACTCCTACACCTTCACCGCCCCGGTCTCGCTGCCGAACGCCCAGGTGGCGTTCCAGCTGGGCGGCAGCGCCGAGCCCTGGAGGTTCTGCATGGACGACGTGTCGCTGAAGGGCGGCGCCGAACCCGAGGTCTACGAGCCGGACACGGGCCCGCGCGTCCGCGTGAACATGGTCGGCTACCTGCCCTCGGGCCCGAAGAAGGCCACCCTGGTCACCGAGGCCACCACACCCCTGGACTGGGAGCTGCGGAACGCCGCGCAGCAAAGGGTCGCGAACGGACGTACCGTCCCCAAGGGCATGGACGCCAGCTCCGGCCAGAACGTGCACACCATCGACTTCGGCTCCTACGCCAAGCCCGGCCAGGGCTACACGCTGACCGCCGACGGCGAGACCAGCAGGCCGTTCGACATCGGCGCGGACGTGTACGACTCCCTCCCCACGGACGCGCTGAAGTTCTACTACACCCAGCGCAGCGGCATCGAGATCCTCGACAGCCTGCGCCCCGGCTACGGACGCCCGGCCGGCCACGCGGGCACGCCCCCCAACCAGGGCGACACGGACGTGCCCTGCCAGGCGGGCGGCTGCGACTACACCCTGAACGTCAAGGGCGGCTGGTACGACGCCGGCGACCACGGCAAGTACGTCGTCAACGGCGGCATCGCGGTCCACCAGCTGATGGCGGCCTACGAGCGCGACCGGGCCGCCTTCACCGACGGCCAGCTCAAGATCCCCGAGAGCGGCAACGGCGTCCCGGACGTGCTGGACGAGGCCCGCTGGGAGCAGGAGTTCATCCTGAGCATGCAGGTGCCGGACGGCAAGCCATACGCGGGGATGGCCCACCACAAGGTGCACGACCAGAACTGGACCGGCCTGCCGCTGCTGCCGCACCTCGACCCGCAGAAGCGCGAGCTGCACCCGCCGTCCACGGCCGCGACGCTCAACCTGGCCGCGACGGCGGCGCAGGCGGCCCGGCTGTTCGCGCCCTACGACGCGGCGTTCGCGGCGCGGAACCTCAAGGCGGCGCGCAAGGCGTGGACGGCGGCCAAGGCGAACCCGGCCCGGTACGCCAGCCCCGCCGACGGCGTGGGCGGCGGCGCCTATGACGACGCCGACGTGACCGACGAGTTCTACTGGGCGGCGGCCGAGCTCTACCTCACGACGGGCGAGAAGGAGTTCGCGGACTTCGTGCTGGCCTCGCCGCACCACACCGGCGACATCTGGCGCGAGCGCGGCTTCGACTGGGGCAACACCGCCCAGCTCGGCCGGCTGGGCCTGGCGACCGTGCCCAACGCGCTGCCCGGCCGGGACAAGGTGCGGCAGTCGGTCGTCGAGGGGGCCGACAAGTACCTGGCGGTGCAGCGGGCGCACCCGTACGGGCTGCCGTACGCGCCGGCGGACTTCGACTGGGGCTCCAACAACCTGGTCCTCAACAACCTGGTCGTCCTGGCCACCGCCTACGACCTGACCGGCGAGGAGAAGTACCGGGCCGCCGTACGGGAGGGCATGGACTACCTGCTCGGCCGCAACGCGCTCAACATCTCCTACGTCACCGGCTACGGCGAGGTCTCCGCCCAGAACCAGCACAGCCGCTGGTACGCCCACCAGCTCGACCACGCGCTGCCCCACCCGCCGCGCGGCTCGCTGGCCGGCGGCCCCAACTCCGCCATCCAGGACCCGGTCGCCCAGCGGCTGCTGCGCGGCTGCAAGCCGCAGTTCTGCTACGTCGACGACATCGAGTCCTGGTCCACCAACGAGCTGACCATCAACTGGAACTCGCCGCTGGCGTGGGTCTCGGCGTTCCTGGCGGACAAGGGCGAGCAGTCCGCCTGCCGGGTGCGCTACTCGGCGCACGGCTCGTGGCCCGGCGGCTTCACCAGCCAGATCGTGATCGAGAACACCGGCCGGGAGAGCGTGAACGGCTGGACCCTGAGCTGGTCGTTCCCCGGCGGCCAGCGGATCAAGGAGGGCTGGGGGGCCGAGCTCGCCCAGTCCGGAGCGGTGGTGACGGCGCGCAGCCTCGGCTACAACGGCCGGATCAGGCCCGGCGGGTCCGTGACGTTCGGCTTCGTCGGCACGCACGCCTCGGGCCCCAACCCGGCCCCGGAGGTCTTCCGCCTCGACGGCGACCGCTGCCGGTGACGCGCGGCGCGGGCGGCCCTTCCGGGGGTCCGCCCGCGTTGCCCACACTCCGTTGAACGGAATACTGTCTCCCCATGCCCAGGGGAACCTCAGAAGTCAGCGAGCCGATGTACTTCGTGCTCGCCGCGCTGCGCGCCGGACCGCTGCACGGCCACGCGATCAGCAAGTCAGTGAAGGAGCTGTCCGGCGGCCGGGTCCAGCCCTCCGTCGGCACGCTCTACGGCATCCTGGAACGCCTCAACGAGCGCGGCGTCATCACCGTCGACCGCGAGGAGACGGTCAACGGGCGCAACCGGCGCTACTTCCGCATCACCGACGAGGGCCAGGCGCTGGTGGAGGCGGAGGCGAGACGCATGCAGGCAGCCGCCTCACTCGTCCTGCGGCCGTCGGCCGGATGACGGCCGTCGGGTCCGCGCGAGCCGCGTCCGCGCTCGAACGGCGTTACCGCAGGCTCCTGCTCGCCTATCCCAGGACGTACCGCGCGGCCCACGGTGACGAGCTGCTCGACGTGCTGCTCGAATCGGCCGCGCCGGGGCGGCGCGTCCCGGTGCCGCGCGAGGCGTGGGGGCTGCTCAGGGGCGGGGTGCGCAGCCGGATCGTCCACCTGGCGAGCGGCAGCCCCTGGCAGGACGGCGTGCACCTCGCCGTCACCGCCGTCGCGGCGGCGAACCTGGCCGCCCTGCTGCCCTACGCCGGCACGCTGCCGCTCTGGACGCTGCTGTCGGCGCTCACGCTGCTGGCGACCGTACGGGGACGGCTGCGCACGGCGGCGGCGCTGACGCTGCTCACCGGGGCCAAGGCGGTGGCGCTGGCCGGCGGGTGGTGGCAGCCGTTCGACACGACGCTGTTACCGGTCTATCCGACGTTCCTCCAGGTCCGGCCGTTGTTCATGGACAGCGACCCCTACCTGGTGGCGGGCACCTACGCGGTGGCGCTGGTCGGCCTGCTCGTGCTGCGGCGGCCGCCGCGCACGAGGTCGTGGTGGTGGTGGGCGGCGGTCGTCGCGGCGAGCTGGGCGGGCCCCGAGTGGATGGAGGACTCCACGAGGTTCCCGCTCAGCCTGAGCAGGCTGGTCGTGGAGGCGGCGGCGTTCGGGCTGGCGGCGGGGAGCGCCTACCTGGCCCGCGACCACCGGTGGACGCTGGCGGCGGCGATCTACCTGGCGACGGCGTCGGGCGAGCTGGTGCTGCACTCCGACGCCCTGACCCGGCAGCACCTGGCCTACTGGGGGGTGCTCGCGCTGCTGGTCGTGGGGGCCGCCTTCGCGCCCTTCCGCCAGCGGCGGCATTGCCTGGATTGACCATACTCCGTTAAACGGAGTATGGTCTCCGCCATGCTCAAGAGATCCCGCCTGGCCATCGCCATGTCGCTCTCGGCGGCCGTGCTCTGCGGCTGCGGGGGCGCCGCCGAGCCGACCGGCGGCGCCGAGACCGCCCAGCCGTCGCAGGCCGCCGCCAAGGACAGGAAGCACCAGTTCGAGGCGGCCAAGGCCGACTGCATGAAGCAGAAGGGCTTCACGTACATGCCGTACGTGAAGCCCGAGGACAAGAGCGAGGACGAGCGCAAGCGCGCCTCCGGCGACTACCAGGCGATGAAGAAATATCGCGCCAAATACGGATTCGGCGTTTTCGCCCTACAGGTCTACCCCGGGGAGCTGGAAGGCCCCGGCGGCAAGAACGACCCGGACCCCAACATGAAGATCCAGGCAGACCTCTCCACCGCCCAGCTCACCGCCTACCACAAGGCCAAGGACGCCTGCGTCGTCACGGCCGCCAAGCAGGTCCTCGGCCTCACCCTGAAGTCGAACATCGACTACTTCTCCCAGATGGCCATCGCCCACAGGCGGGCGAAGGCCACCGAACTGGACGGTGACCCCGAGCTGGTCGAGCTGGCCGGCCCCATGGCCGCCTGCCTCAAGGGCAAGGGCTACTCGGTGGCCGACACCAAGCCGTCGGCGCTCAACCAGCGCGGGGAGCGAGAGTTCATGCGCCGGCAGGACAAGCTGGGCCGCCAGCAGCAGAAGAACCTCCCCGAAGCCCCGAAGATGACCAAGGACACCGAGCAGTTCCACATTCCGGACCTCACCCCCGACGCCGCCAGGCCGTACCTCGTCCAGGAGGTCAAGGCGGCGCTGGACGACCTGGAGTGCGGCAAGGACTTCTACGCGGCCTACACGCCGAAGGAGACCGCCGTCCAGCGGAAGATCAACGACCGGTTCGCGTTCTGACGTCCTCATGAGATCCCCACGCAGGCTTGCGGCCGTCGTGCTCGCCGGGGTCGTGCTCGTCGCCCTGGCCGGGTGGGCGGTGAGCACCCGGCTGCGCTCGCCGGCCGACGAGGCGAGCAGGCGCGCCGCGCCCACACCGTCCCTGGTCACCGCCGCCGTCGAGCGGCGCAGGCTGGTCAGCACCGTGGTGGTCAACGGCACCCTCGAATACGGCTCGCCGCTGCCGGTCGGCCTGGCCGGGGCCGTCGGCGGCGCGTCCGAGCTGCAGCGGGCCACCAGGGCGCCGCGTCCCGGCCGGATCGCCGAGGGCGGGGTGCTGATGGAGGTCAACGGCCGGCCGGTGTTCGTCCTGCGCGGCTCGGTGCCGATGCACCGCACGATCACGCCGGGCAGCGAGGGCGACGACGTCACCCAGTTGCAGCGGGCGCTGCGCAGGCTGGGGCACCGCGCGCGGTCCACCGGCGTCTTCGACCGGGCCACGGTCGCCGCGCTCACCCGGCTCTACGCGGCCAAGGGGTACCAGGCCCAGCGGCCCACCCTCACCGACCGGCAGACCTACGAGACGCTGCGCAAGGCCGTACGGACCGCCAAGGAGACCCTGGCGGCCGAGCAGCAGGCGCTCGACCGGGGACGTGACGTGCTGCCGCTCAAGCTCAGGCTGAAGAACGCCAGGACCGGGCTCACGGTGGCCCGCCGCGCCCTGGCCGAGGCCCGGTCCCAGGAGCTGCCGCCGGCCGACGAGGCCCGGCTGTCGGCCGCCGACTCGGCGGTGCGGGCGGCCGAGGAGCGGCTGCTGGAGGCCGAGCAGGCCCTCGCCGCCGCCCGCACCCGCCCCACGAGCGCGCCCACGGCGGCCCCCACCGCTGCCCCCACTGCGGCCCCCACCGGCACGCCCGCGCCCGCCGCCACGGCCGCTCCCCAGCCCACGGCCTCGCCCGCCGACACGCGGCTGCTGGAGCTGCGGGTGGCCAACGCCCGCGCCGACCTGTCAGCCGCCCAGGAGGCCCGCGACCTGATCGTCAAGGAGGCCGAGCAGGCCCGCGCGGCCCGGGTCGAGCAGCTGCGCGCGGCCGTGCGCACCGCCCAGGAGACGCTGGCTACCGCCGAGCAGGCGCTGCGCCAGGCCAGGCAGCTCTCCCCCGCCCGGCTCAAGGTGACCGGCGCCCGCGCGGACGTGGCGGCGGCCGAGGAGATGCTGGCCGAGTACTCCCGCACGTACGGGGTCTCGATCCCGCCCGGCGAGGTGGTGTTCCTGCCGAAGCTGCCGGCCCGCGTGCGCAAGGTGTCGGTGAAGGCGGGGCAGCGCGTCGAGGGCGAGGTCGCCACCGTGACGAGCTCGTCGTTCGCGGTCACGGCGTCGGTCGAGGCGGCGGAGTCGGAGCTGCTGCGGGCGGGCATGCCCGCGACCGTCGAGCTGGACACCGGCCGGTCGTACCCGGCCCGGCTGACCGCCGTGGGCGACAAGGCGAGGGTGCCGGGCTCCGCGGCGGCCGAAGGCGGGGCGCAGCCCGTCCTGATCACGCCGGGCCCGGCCAAGGGGCTCAAGGCCGGGACCGCGGTGACGGCGCGGATCACCGTGGGGGCGACGAAGGACCCGGTGCTGGTGGTGCCCGTGGCGGCCGTGATCACCTCGGCCGACGGCAGGGCCCGGGTCCGGGTCGAGTACGCCACCGACAGGACCAGGGACGTCGAGGTCCGCACCGGCCTGTCCGCCGACGGGAACGTCGAGGTCACCGGCGCACTCAAGGAGGGCGACCGGGTGGTGGTCGGCGATGCCTGAGCGGCGGGCCGAGCCGGTCATCGAGCTGACGGGGGTGTGCCGGCTGTACGCCGCGCAGCCGCCGGTCCGCGCGCTCGACGGCGTCTCGCTGCGGGTGGGCCGCGGCGACCACGTGGCCGTCATGGGCCCGTCCGGGTCCGGGAAGTCCACGCTGCTCAACGTGCTCGGCCTGCTCGACCGGCCGGACTCCGGCAGCTACCGCCTCGACGGCGCCGAGACCACCACGCTCCCCGACGGCGTCAGGACCAGGTTGCGCGGCGACCGGATCGGGTTCGTCTTCCAGTCCTTCCACCTGCTCGCCCACCGCACCGTGGTGGAGAACGTGATGCTCGCCGAGCTCTACACCCGGCGGCCGCGCAAGGGCAGGCGGGAGCGGGCCCTGGCGGCGCTCGACCGCGTCGGCCTCGGACACCGTACGGGGTTCGCGCCCGGCCGGCTGTCCGGGGGCGAACGTCAGCGCACGGCCATCGCCAGGGCCCTCATGGGCTCCCCGTCGCTGCTGCTGTGCGACGAGCCGACGGGCAACCTCGACAGCCGCAACACCGAGGCGGTGCTCGACCTGTTCGACGAGCTGCGCCGGCAGGGCCTGACCATCGTCGTCATCACGCACGAGCAGGAGGTCGGCGCGCGCGCCGAGCGGCGGGTGCGGATCACCGACGGCGTGCTGGTGGAGGAGTGATGGACCTGCGCGACCTGGCCGGCGAGGCCGTCGCCGGCCTGCTGGCCCGGCCGCTGCGCACGGCGCTCACCACGCTCGGCACCGTGCTCGGCATCACCACCCTCGTCGTGACGCTCGGCGTGGCCGCCACCGCGGGCAACCAGGTCGTGGGCCACTTCGACGCGCTGGTGGCCACGGCCATCACCGTCGAGGTGCCCGGCACGCCGGGCGCCCCCCTGGTGACCTGGGACGCGGTCGACCGGCTGACCAGGCTGCGCGGCGTGGAGTCGGCCGCCGCGCTGTCGGAGAGCGAGGACACCGCGAACCTGTCCGTGCGCTCCAACGACATCGTCGATCCGGCGCGCATCACCACGCAGTCGCTGCCCGTGGTCGCCGCGACCACCGGCCTTCCCGAGGCCCTGCGCGGCACGATGCTGCGCGGCAGGTTCTACGACGCCGGGCACGTCCGGCGCGGCGACCGGGTGGCGGTGCTCGGCGACCAGGCGGCCAGGCTGCTCGGGATCACCCGGCTCGACGGGGCGCCCGCGGTCTTCATCGGCAGCCACGCGTACACGGTGATCGGCGTGCTCGGCGGGCTGCGCCGGGAGCGCGACCTGGGCGCGGCCGTGTTCGTGCCGCCGACCGCCGGGGCCCGGTTCGGGCTGCGGACGGTCACCAGGGTGCTGGTCAACACCGGCCTGGGCGCCACCGCGCTGGTCGCGGGCCAGACGCCGGTCGCGCTCAGCCCCGGCAACGAGGACCTGCTCCAGGTGGTCGCGCCGCCCGGCCCCACCCGGGCCCGCGACGCCGCCCAGGACGACGTCAACGCGCTGTTCCTGATCCTCGGCCTGGTCTCGCTCGTCGTGGGCGCGGTCGGCATCGCCAACGTCACGCTCGTCACCGTGATGGAACGGGTGCCCGAGATCGGGCTGCGCCGGGCGCTCGGCGCCGCGCGACGGCACGTCGCCGCCCAGTTCCTGCTGGAGTCGACGCTGGTCGGGCTGGCCGGCGGCGTGATCGGCACGAGCCTCGGCGTGGTCGCCGTGGTCGCCGTCTCGGCCGCCAGGGAGTGGACGCCGCTCCTCGACGCGCGGCTCGCGCTGGCCGCGCCGGTGGCCGGGGCGGTGGTGGGGTTGCTGGCCGGGCTCTATCCGGCGCTGCGGGCGGCGAAGATGCAGCCGGTGGACTCTCTGCGATAGCGGTTCCGCCACTTATGATGTGCCCGACATATGGCGAAAAAAGCCCGGCGGGTGCTGCTCAGAGCGGTCAGACCGCTGCTCGTCAAGGCAGCGGTCCTGTCCGGGCTGCGCGGACGCGAGCGGACCCTCCTCCTGCTCAACCGCGCCCTGGTCTACCTCGCGCTGACCGCCGTGGTCGGCGCCGTCTACTTCGGGGTCGGCGCGCTCGACGCCCTGCTCGGCTCGTGGTCCGACCTGATCGCCGCGCTGGCCGCGGGCGCGCTGTTCCAGCCCGTACGGCTGCGCCTGCAGAGCGCGGCGGACCGGCTGTTCCGGTGGGAGCGCGACCCGTACCGGCTGGCCGACCGGGTGAGCCGGAGCGTGCAGGAGGCCAGGGGGCCGGCCGAGGCCCTGGCGTCGGCGGCCCACGCTGTCCGGCTGGCCCTGGGGGCGCCGGGCGTCGCGGTGGAGGTCGTCCTGCCCGGCGGACGGGTGCGCAGCGTCGTCGCGGGCGAGATGGGCCCGGCCCCCTCGGTCGAACGCCTGGTCTGGCACGGCAAGTCGATGGGCTGGCTGTCGGTCAGCGGCGAGCCGCGCGACCGGGCGCTGCTGGACATGCTGGCCAGGCAGCTCGCCGAGGTGGCCCACGCCGTACGGCTCAGCGCCGACCTGCAACGCTCGCGCGAGCGCATGATGGTCACCCGCGAGGAGGAACGCCGCGAACTCCGCCGCAACCTGCACGACGGCCTCGGACCGGCGCTGACGAACCTGGCGATGAGCGTCAACCAGGCCCGGCTCAGCCTGGCCAGCGACCCCGGCTCGGTCGAGCCCCTGCTCAGCACGGCACGCAGGCAGATGACCGAGGCCATCGTGGACGTCCGCGACCTGGTGTACGGCCTGCGCCCGCCCGCGCTCGACGGCGCCGGGCTGGACGAGCTCGGCCTGGAGGGCGCCTTACGGCTGCTCGCCGACGCGCCCGGCCCGAGGGTGGACGTGGTGGTCTCGGGCTCGCTGGCCGACCTGCCGGCCGCGGTGGAGGTGGCGGCGTACAAGATCGCGCATGAGGCGGTGGCGAACGTGCGCCGGCACGCCCGCGCCACCACCGCCCTGATCAGGGTGGAGCGGCGCGACGGGCTCCGGCTGACGGTGTCCGACGACGGGATCGGGCTGCCCGAGCAGCGCCGCCAGGGGGCCGCCCTGATGCGCGGGCGGGCCGAGGAGGTGGGCGGCGTCTGCCGGCTGGACGTCCGCCCCGGCGGCGGCACCGAGGTCGTCGCGGAACTGCCGGTCAAGGAGCCACGATGACCCCTGACTACCACGACGATCCCGGTCCCGGCGCGGACGGTCGCGGCGCGGACGGGCCCGGCAGCACGCGGGTGCGGCGGTGGCGGCTCATGCTGGCGGTGGTGTGGACGGCCGCCGGGGCCTCGCTCGCGGCCGTGGTGACGGCGGCGGTGCTGGCGGCGCAGCTCGGCGGGCTGGCCGAGACGCAGGGGCTCGACCCGATCGGGCTGATGTTCCCGCTCGCCGGCGCGTTCCTGATCAGCCGGCGGCCCCGGCTGCTGGTCCCCTGGCTCATGTGGGCGACGGGCGTCGTCTGGTCGGCGTACTCGCTGCTGTTCGCGCTGACCGGCTGGATGTACTTCCACGCGCCCGGCCCGCTCCTGCCCTACGTCGCCTGGCCGGCCATCTGGTTGTGGCTGCTGCCGGTGCCCACGTTCACGGGCATCATGCCGCTGCTCTTCCCGGACGGACGGCTGCCGTCGAGGCGCTGGCGGCCGGTGCTCTACGGCAACCTGGTGCTCATGGCCGGGCACTCGCTGCTGCTCGGCCTGTCCCCCGACCCGTCGTTCGAGCTCGGGGTGCCGGTGGGCAACCCGTTCGGGGTGGCGGCGCTGGGCAGGGTTCCCGAGGTCGTGGAGTCGTGGATCGGGCCCCCGATGATCCTGCTGTGCCTGCTCGGCGTGGTCTCGCTGGGCTTCAGGTACCGGGCGGCGACGCCCGAGGTGCGCCGCCAGATCACCTGGTACTTCCACGCCATGGTGATCTTCGTCGTCTACTGGATCGCCAGCGCGGGCAACCAGGACACCTTCATCATCGCCGTACGGGTCTTCCTGGCCGCGGGCATCCCCATCGCGATCATCGCCGCCGTGCTGCGCCACCAGCTCTACGGCATCCGGCTCATCCTCAACCGCACGCTGGTGTACGGCACGCTCGCGGTCGGGGCCGGCCTCACGTACTCGGCGCTCATCTGGGCGGCCAACAGCCTGGCGGACGGCTACGGCGCGGCGGCGGGGCTCGCCTCCGCGATGGTCACCGGCGCGGCCTTCCATCCCGTGCGCCTGCGCCTCCAGCGCTCGGTGGACCGGCTGTTCAACGTGGAACGCGACCCGTACCGGGCGGCCGACCTGCTCAGCCGTACCGTGCAGCGGGCCGGGGACCCGGCGGGGGCGCTGGCCGAGGCGATCTCCGTCGTGCGCACGTCGCTGGTCGCCCGGGGGGTGGGCGTGGAGGTGCCGGGCGAGCCCGCGCTGTCGTTCGTGGACGGCGAGCTGGGCGCCCGATCGCGGTCCGTCGAGCTGACCTGGCACGGCGAGCCGGTCGGGCGGCTGCGGATCGCCGGGGCGCGGCCGGGCCGCGAGCCGCTGGACGTCATGGCCAAGCACCTGGCCGAGCTGGCGCACGCCGTACGGCTGAGCACCGACCTGCGGGACTCCCACGAGCGGATCAGCGCCACCCGCGACGAGGAGCGGCGCCGGCTGGGCAGGGAGCTGCACGACGGGCTCGGCCCCACGCTCACCAGCGTGACGATGACCCTGGACGAGGCGCGGCGGCGGCTGGAGCGCGACCCCGAGTCGGTGGAGGAGCTGCTGGTCCGGGTGCGCGAGGAGATGACCGGCACGCTGATGTCGGTGCGCGAGCTGGTGGACGGCCTGCGCCCGCCGGTGCTGGACGAGCTGGGCCTGGCCGGCGCCCTGCGCGCCTTCGGCCAGGCCCCGGGCCCCCGGGTCGAGGTCACCGTGCCCGCAGCCACCGACGGTTCCGAAGGGCTGCCCGGCGGGTCCGACGGGGCCCTCGACGGTTCCGAAGGGCTGCTCGACGGGTTGCCGGCGGCGGTGGAGACGGCCGCGTACCGGATCGCGCAGGAGGCGCTGACGAACGTGCGCCGCCACGCCCAGGCCACGTCGGTGCTGGTCACGTTACGGCGGGAGGCCGGGGAGCTGCGGGTGTCGGTCGCCGACGACGGCACCGGCCTGCCCGACGAGCCGTCGCCGGGCGTGGGCCTGACGTCGATGCGCGAGCGGGCGGCCGAGATCGGCGGCACCTGCGCGATCGGCCCCCGCCCGGGCGGCGGCACCGAGGTGACCGCCGTCCTGCCGCTCGCCCCGGCCTGAGCGCCGGCTCCCGGAAGCCGCTCGTACGGAACGGCATAGCCGGGACGCCGCTGACGCTTTTGTCCAGAATGATCCGATCAGCGGTGCTACTCTCGGCCGATGTTCGAGGCGTTGCGGCATCTGGCGGGCCGCGTCTGGTGGTACCCCCACGACGAGGACCACGACAATGTGCAGGGCGGCGTCGCGGTCATCGCCGGCCGGGCGGGCACCGTCGTGGTGGACGCCGGCAACAGCCCCTCGGCCGCGCGCCGGATCCAGGCGGCGATCGCGGCCGCGGAGCTGCCTCCCGCACGACAGCTGATCTACACCCATCACCACTGGGACCACGTCTGGGGCGCGTGCGCGTGGCCGGAGGTGGAGATCATCGGCCACCGGGCGGGCGCCCGCGTCCTTGCGGCCGAAGCCCGGCGTCCGTGGAGTCACCGGTACCTGCGCGCCGAGGTCGAGGCCGATCCCCGGCTCGGCCCCAGCTTCCGGGCCCGCGCCTGGGCGATGCCCGACTGGGAGGGATTCGCGGTGCTTCCGCCGCACACCGAGTTCGACGACGTGCTGACCCTGCCGAGCGGCGTCGAGGTGCGGCACGTCGGCGGACGGCACGCCGAGGACTCCACGGTGGTGGCCGTACCGGACTCCGGGGTGCTGCTGCTGGGGGACTGCTTCTACGCGCCGCCGTTCCACCTGCGCGAGCCGGGCGACGGATACGACGCCGGCCTGGTCGAGCTGCTGCTCGACGAGTACGCCGGCTACGACTGGTACGTCGACAGCCACCACCGGCCACGTTCGGCGCGGGAGCTGCGGGACGTCATCGGCTAGTCGGTCAGGCCGGGACGCAGCGCGAGCAGCGCGCCGAGGGTGGCGTACCCGATGACCAGGTGGAAGCCGCCGACCCAGTTCGAGACCGAGTCGCCGAACAGGATGTACGTCGGCACCGTCACCACGGCCCAGCTCTCGGCGATGAGCGGCCACCACCGCAGGGACCCGCGCCAGCGCCCGGTGAAGGCGATCTTGATGCCAATGGCCATCATGCCCAGCATGGACACCGGCCAGAACACGTCGAGCGCCTGCATCACCGGCCCGTCCTGGGCGCTGTCGGGCAGGACGCCGTGCAGCAGCGACCAGACGGCGGCCAGCCCGAGCAGGACCAGCTCGACCTTGAGCATGACCCTGGCGAAGCGGGACGTGCCCGTCGCGCGGGTCCGGATCTGCACGGCGAGCAGGGCGAAGATGCCGAGCTGGAAGAGCAGCCCGGTCAGGTCGCCGACCCGCTCGCCGAAGCCCTGGGCCTGGCTGCCGTAGACGAAGATGCTGGCAGCCCAGGAGAGCGTGCCGACGGCGAGCGCGACGCCGAGCCTGCGCACGGTGGCGGGGGCGATGGCGGGGGCGCCGGAGGGCGCCGGGCCGGCGGGCACGTCGGTGCGCGCCCTGGCGGGGGTGGTACTGATCTTGGCGTCCACGGGAGGTCCTTCTCTTCGTTCAGGGGATGTCGTGCCTCCAGATTTCCGGCGGGCCGCCCCGGGCCGGCAGAGCCGCCGGTCCCGCCGTCGACGGGACCCCTGTCCCGGGACATAAGGACACAACGTCGGGTGTAATACGTCTCGTGACAGAAACCGGACCTTCCACCCCTCTGGCAGCGGCGCGCAGGTGGTGGGCCGTCGGGGTGGCCGCGGCCGGGGTCGGGATGGCGGTGGCCACGGTGGCGCTGGACGTGGCCGCCGGGGACGTGCGGTTGCCGCCCGCCTCGGATCTGGAACCCGGGTGGCCGGCCGCGCTGACCGGGCTCGCGCAGCTCGTCCCCGGCGCGCTGCTGCTGCGCAGGCTGCCGCGGCATCCGGTGGCCTGGGTGCTGGCGGTGTTCGGGCTGTTGTGGCTGCTGGACGGGCTCCTGGGAAGCTGGGCGACCCACGCCGCCTACGTCTCGCCCGGCCTGCCGGGGGCCGCGGCGGCGTACTGGTCGTACTCGCGGTTCGGGGCGTCGTTGCTGCTCGGGCTGCCGCTGCTGATCCTGCTGTTCCCGGACGGCCGGCTGCCGCCGGGGCGGGTGTGGCGGGCGCTGTCGGTGACGAGCCTCGTCCTGACCGGGCTGCTCACGGCGCTGCTGGTGACCGCGCCCACGGCGGTCATGGAGCGCTACCACGACCAGGCGATGCCGCCGGAGATCGCGCGGCTCGGCCTCGACTTCCTGTCCCTGGACCTGCCGTACGCGTTCTGGGAGCCGGCGCTGGCGCTGGCGTACGCGTCCGTCCTGGTGAGCCTGGTGGTGCCGTTCGCGTCGATGGTACGCAGGTACGTGGTCGCCGACGCCGAGCGGCGGGCCCAGATCCGCTGGCTGATGTGGGCCGCGCTGGTCGACATGATCGTGCTCCTGCTGCCGCTGTCGTTGTCCCCGCAGATCCCGGCGGCGCTGCTGACGCTGGCCATCGCGTTCACCGCCGCGGCCGTGGTGGTGGCGGTGACCAAGTACCGTCTGTACGACATCGACCGGCTGCTGTCGGCCACCGTGGCCTACGGCCTGCTCGCCGCGCTCGTGGTGGTCATGGACGTGGTGGTGTTCACGCTGGTGGGCAGCGTCCTCGGGGAACGGGACTCGGCCCTGGCCGCCATCGCGATCGTCGCCGTCCTGTACGCCCCCCTGCGCACCTGGCTCTGGCGGGCGGTCCGCAGGCTGGTACGCGGCTCCCGGGACGACCCGTACGCCGCGGTCTCGACGCTGGCCGAGCGGCTGGAGCTGGCCACGGACCCGGACGAGCAGCTGCTCGCGGTGGCCACGACGCTGGCGGAGGCGTTCCGGCTGGCCTACGTGCGGGTGGAGATCGAGCGGCCGGGCGGCGAACGGTCCGTGGTGGAGCACGGGTCGCCGCGCGGGCCGTCGGTGTCGCTGCCGGTGGCCTACCGGGGCGAGACCGTGGGGCGGCTGGTGCTGTGCCGCACCGATCTGACCGAGCGGGACCAGCGGCTGCTCGGCGACCTCGTACGCCAGGCCGCCGCGGCGGCGCGGGCCGTCGAGCTGAGCACCGACCTGCAACGCATCCGCGCCCGGCTCGTGCTGGCCCGCGAGGAGGAGCGCCGCAGGCTCCGCCGCGACCTGCACGACGGGCTCGGCCCGAGCCTGGGCGCGGTGGCGCTGCGCATCGAGGCGGCCCGCAACCTGGCCGGCAGCGCGCCCGAGCAGGCCGACCGCATCCTGGAGCAGACGGCCGCCGAGGTCGGCGGCGTGCTGGCGGACGTCCGCAGGCTGGTCCACGACCTGCGCCCGCCCGCGCTCGACGAGCTGGGCCTGCTGCGCGCGATCGAGCAGCAGGCCGGACGGTTCCGCACCGCCGCCCTGGACGTGCGCGTCACCGGCGGCGGCCCGCTGGACGCGCTGCCCGCGGCGGTGGAGGTGGCGGCCTACCGTATCGTGTCCGAAGCCCTGGCCAACGCGGCCAGGCACGCGGGCGCGGCACGCTGCGACATCACGCTCACCGCGCGGGAAGGGACGCTGGAGGTGGCGGTACGCGACGACGGCGCGGGCATCGGCCCCGAGGTGGCGGCGGGGGTGGGCATGCTCTCGCTGCGCGAGCGCGCGGCCGAGCTGGGCGGCGACTGCCGGGTGACCTGCCCGCCCGGCGGCGGCACCCTGGTCCTGGCCCGGCTGCCGATGCGGGTGGAGGCCGCCGATGTCTAGCCAGGAGCCGATCAGGGTCCTGCTGGCCGACGACCACCCGGTCTACCGGGACGGGCTCGCGCTGCTGCTCGGCTCGATCCCGGGCATCGAGGTGGCCGGCACCGCCGCCGACGGCCCCGAGGCGGTCGAGCGCGCCGCCGACCTCCAGCCGGACGTCGTGGTGATGGACGTGCGCATGCCGGGGCTCGACGGCATCGAGGCCACCCGGCGGATCGTGGCCGACAGCCCGCACGTCGCCGTCGTCGTGCTGACCATGTCGGAGGAGGACGCCACGCTGTTCGCCGCCATGCGCGCGGGGGCCCGCGGCTACCTGCTCAAGGGCGCCGGCCAGGGCGAGATCGTACGGGCGATCACCGCCGTGGCGCACGGCGAGGCGATCTTCGGTCCGGCGGTGGCGCTGCGGGTCGCCGAGTTCTTCCAGGGGGCCGCCTCGACGCCCGGCGACCCGGTCTTCCCGCAGCTCACGCCGCGCGAGCGGGAGATCCTGTCGTTGGTGGCGGCGGGCCGTTCGAACGCGCAGATCGCCTCGGCCCTGTTCCTGTCGCCGAAGACCGTGCGCAACAACGTCTCCAACATCTTCGCCAAGCTGCACGTCGCCGACCGCGCCGAGGCCATCGTCCGGGCCCGCGACGCGGGTCTCGGAAGGTGAGCCGTTCGGGGCCGGGGTACGTCATAGAGGGTATGAAGAACTGGCGAATCGTGCTGCTGCCCGTGCTCGCGCTGGCCGTCACCGCCTCCGCGCTGCCCGCCGAGGCGGTGAGCGCGCAGAAGAAGGTGCTGGTCGAGCTGCGCGAGGAGGGCGGCTTCGCGGGGCTGCGGAACCGCGTGACGGTCTACACCGACGGCTGCGTGCGGCTCAGCCGCCGTACCGGGCCCGTGGTGGCCAAGTGCCTCACGGCCAAGGAGGAGCGCCAACTGCGCGGCTACCTCAAGGAACTGAAGATCGGCCGCTCCGAACGCCCGCCGCAGGGCGCGGACTTCCTCAGCTACACGCTGGCGTACAAGGGCCACCGCGTCACCCGCTACACGCTGCCCCCCACTTGGAAGCCGGTCGTGGCGCACCTGGACAAGGCCCTCGTCAAGTACTGGGCTCCAGACTGACCGGAAACCTCTCCATCAAGCGATTGACCAACGGCCCGGGGCGGAACTACGGTCGGTCGTATGAGACCTGCCGACAGCGGACAGCCGGCCGTGATCCTCAAGGCGGCCACCCAGCTCTTCGCCGCGCTCGGCTACGACGGCACCTCGACGCGCCAGATCGCCGACGCGGCGGGGATGAACATCGCCACCGTCAACTACCACGTGGGCGGCAAGCGGGAGCTGTACCTGGCCGTCATGGAACGTGCGCACCGGGCGGAGAAGGCGGCGCTGGACAAGGCGCTGGCCCAGCTGCCCGGTGACGACCCGGTCGCCTCCATCCACCGCCTGGTGGACGACTACCTCGACTTCTGCGCGGACAACCCGGAGATCCCCGCGCTGTGGATGCACCGCTGGCTCTCCGACGCGAGCGACATCACCGAGCTGGAACGCCAGTACGTCCAGCCGCTGGTCTCCGCCGTCACCGGCGCGCTGCGGCCGGCGGTCGAGGCCGGCGTGATCGACGGCACGGTCGACCTGGAGTACGCCATGTGGACGGTCATCTGGTCGATTCACGGCTTCGCCAAGGGCGGCGTGCTCGACGCCGACGGCCGCCGCAGGGGCGCGGGCGACCGGGCCGCGCTGCGCCGCTTCCGCGCCCACCTCCACCTCACCCTCCACCGCACCCTCGCCCTCCCCGGCGACCCCCGATGACCGATGCCCGGCCCTCCGCGACGGCCCCGACGGCCACCGGGCGGCTGAGCCGCGGACGGCTGCTCGGCTACGGCGTCGGCTCGGTCGGCACCGGCGTGTTCTCCGCCGTCCCCGGCCTGCTGCTGCTCTACTACCTGACCGACATGCTCGGCGTGCCCGCCGCCGTCGCGGGCGCCGTCCTGGTCGCGCCGAAGATCTGGGACGTGCTGCTCAACCCGCTCGTCGGCGCCGCCAGCGACCGCGAGGCCGTGCGCACCGGCCGCCGGACGCGACTGCTGGCGGTGGGCGCGGCCACGCTGCCGGTGGCGTTCGCGCTGATGTTCGCCGTGCCCGGCGGCGTCGCGGGCGGCGTCGGCGGGGCCGCGTGGTCCGGGGTGGCGTTCCTGCTGGCCGCGACCGCCTTCGCGAGTTTCCAGGTGCCGTACGTGGCGCTGCCGGCCGAGATGTCGGCGAGCCCGGCCGAGCGGACCAGGATCATGTCGTGGCGGGTGGTCTGCCTGACCCTCGGCATCCTGGTCGCGGGCGGCCTGGCCCCCGCCGTGGTCGACCTGGCGGGCGGCGGCCGGCCGGGGTACGCGGTCATGGGCGTCGCGATCGGGCTGGTCATGGCCGCCGCCCTGGTGGCCGCCACGCTGGGCACGCGGTGGGTGTCGTCGCGTCCGGGGCCCCGGCAGCTCGGCCCGGCGGCGGCCTTCCGCCTGGCCCGGGGCAACCGGCCGTTCTTCGCGCTGCTGGCGGCGTTCGTCACGCAGGCGCTCGGGGTGGCGGTGATGCTGGCGGGCGCCCCGTACGTGGCCTCGTACCGGCTGGGCGACTACGGGCTGACCTCGGTGATGTTCGTCTGCCTGGTGGGCCCGAGCATGCTCGCCGTGCCGGCCTGGGCCCGGCTGGCCCGCGCGTACGGGACCGTGCGCTGCTACCTGGCCGCCTCGGCCGGGTTCGCCGTCGTGGCGCTCGCCCTGGTCCCCGCCATCGCGGCGGGCAGCCTGGCCGCCACGCTGGCGCTGACCGCGCTGGCCGGGGTCTGCTACGCCGCGCTGCAACTGCTGCCGCTGTCGCTGCTGCCCGACACCGTGCACGCCGACGCCGCCCGTACCGGCCACGCCCAGGCCGGCGCGTTCACCGGCCTGTGGACGGCCGGCGAGACCGCCGGGCTCGCGCTCGGCCCCGGCCTGTTCGCGCTGGTCCTGGCGGTGTCGGGGTTCGTCTCCGCGCCCGTGGAGTCGCCCGTCGCCCAGCCGGCCGGCGCGCTGACCGGGCTGCTGCTCGGCTTCACCGCGCTGCCCGCCCTGCTCATGCTGATCAGCCTGCCGTTCGTCGTCCGCTACGGCCGGCTCGCCCTCGACCCCGCCGTCGCCCCCGCCAAGGAGAACGTGTGACCCTCCCCCTGTCCGGAAGAACCGCCGAGGACCTGCTGTCCGAGGTGGCCAGGATGAAGCAGCACGACCTGCCGGTGCGGGGCGGGCAGGTGACCGCGTACGTCTACGACACCGGCCGGCCCGAGGTGCACGAGGCGGCGGCCCGCGCGTACGCCGAGATGCTGGAGGTCAACTGCCTCGACCCGACGGCGTTCCCCAGCATCGTCGAGATGGAGAAGCAGGTCGTGGGCGCGGTCGCCGACCTGCTCGGCGGCGGCCACGGCGTCTTCACCAGCGGCGGCACCGAGTCGATCATGCTGGCGGTCAAGGCGGCGCGGGACGCGGCCGGGCGGCCCGGCGCCAACCTCGTGCTGCCGGTGACCGCCCATCCGGCCTTCCACAAGGCGGCCCACTACCTGGGCCTGCGGGTCAAGGCCGTGCCGGTGGATCTGGAGACGTACAAGGTGCGGGTGGCGGACGTCGCGGCGGCGATCGACGAGGACACGGTCCTGGTGGTGGTCTCGGCGCCGTCGTACCCGCAGGGTGTGATCGACCCGGTCGCGGAGGTCGCCGCCGTGGCCGCCGAGGCGGGCGTGGCCTGTCACGTGGACGCGTGCGTGGGCGGCTGGCTGCTGCCGTGGCTGCGGGAGGCGGGGGCCGACGTGCCGCCGTTCGACCTGTCGGTGCCGGGGGTCACCTCGCTCTCCTGCGACCTGCACAAGTTCGGCTACGCGCCGAAGGGCGCCTCGGTGGTGCTGTTCGCCGACCCGGCGACGCGGCGCAAGGCGTACTTCGCCTCGGCCGCCTGGCCGGGTTACACGATCATCAACGCCACCGTCCAGAGCTCCAGGTCGGCCGGGCCGCTCGGCGGCGCGTGGGCCACGCTCCAGGCGCTCGGCCGGGAGGGGTACGTGGAGCTCGGCCGCGCCACCCTCAAGGCGGCGGCCCGGCTCAGGGAGGGCATCGCCGCGATCCCCGGCCTGCGGGTCCTGGGCGCGCCCGAGTCGTCGCTGGTGGCCTTCGCCGGGGACGACCTCGACGTGTTCGTGCTGGCCGACGCGGCCCGCGAGCGGGGCTGGTTCCTGCAACCGCAGCTCTCCTACGCAGGGATCCCCGCGAACCTGCACGTCACGGTCACCGGCGTGACGCTGAACGGCGTGGAGGCGATGCTCAGGGTGATCGCCGAGGCGGCGGAGGCGGCCCGGCTGCGCGGCCCGGCCGTGGTGCCTGACGGCCTGGTCGAACTGATCGCCGACCTGGACCTGGACGCCCTGGACGACGCGACCTTCGCCGAACTGGCCGCCTCGGTGGGCGTGGACCTGCGTCCGGGCGCGGGCCAGCCGGGGATGGCGACGGTCAACGCGGTCCTCGACGCCCTGCCCGCCGAGACCAGGGAAGCCCTCCTGCTCCGCTTCCTGTCGGTGATGTACGCCTCCTGACGGGCTCAGGACAGGTCGAACTCCCCCTTGGCGGCACCGTCGAGGAAGGCGAGCCATTCGTCCCGGGTGAAGGCCAGCGTCGGGCCTTCACCCCGGTCCTTGGTGTCCCGGACGAGAACGCCGTCATCCGCCCGCCGCATCACCTCGACACAGCTCCCGCCGTTTCCCCCCGACGCCGTCGCCTTGACCCATACGCCCGTACGGAGACCGCTCACATCACTCATAGCTCTCCATCACCTCGCGGATGATCTCGCGGCTCCTGTCCACGGGATACGCCATGCCGGACAGGGCCTCCCATCGCACAATAAGCGCTTGCACCGTACTGGCGCGATTGGTCACCCGCCCTTCCTCGGCGCTTTCCAGGTAGGCGTGATCGGGGCCTCCCTCCAGGAGGGTGGCCACCTCGAAGGCTCCGAGACACCCCACGGTGAGCCCCGCCCTGAGAGGGATGATCCTGATCGTGACGTAGGGCGGGTTGAGCACGTCGAGCAGCTTGGCAAGCTGCTCTCTCATCACTTGCGGGCCGCCGACCGGCCGATGCAGGACGCTCTCGTCCACGAGGGCCGAGTACATGGGCGGGGACGCGCGGCTGAAGACGGATTGCCGGTGCAGCCGGAACTGTACGGCCTCCTCGGCCTCCTGCTCCACGACCCCTGGCTCGCCCAGGAACACATGTCTGGCGTAATTCTCCGTCTGGAGCAGGCCGGGGATCAGCAGGGGTTCGGACGTCCTGATGGTGTGGGCCGCCGCCTCGACCTTCGGCCATTCGCGGAACCAGCGCGGGCCCAGCGCGCCGTGGATCTGGGGCAGCAGCTCCGTCAACTGCCCCTTGAGGCCGAGGGCCTTCTCCACTTCGCGGGTGAAGTCCTCGCTCGGCTTGCGCAGCAGGCGTTCCACGTGCCCGACCGCGCTCTCGCTGTAGGCCAGCCGGTCCGCCAGACGCTCCTGGCTCAACCCGTGGTCCGTACGGAAGGCACGCAGGCGTCTGGCGTACTCGGCCCACGCTTCCGCTTCTTCTTCCTTCGGCATGTCACGCCCTTCCCACAACCGTTCACGCTGAGCCATGGCGTACTCACTGTAAGGAACTGTACGGCCGATCCCAGAGGCTGGTCAGCCGAATCAACCGCATCCTGAGAACCCGCGTACACGCGACCTCTGCCTGTACGCCCATCCCGGAGGTGATCATGTCCAGTTCCCTGCATGCGGGCGTCAAGGTGTGGACGGTCGGCGAGCTCGACGACCCGGCGATGCTGCCCCGGCTGGCGCGTACCGAACTGGCGGCGTGGCTGGGGGCGGATCACCAGGCTCTGGACGACCTGCGGCTGATCACCTCGGAGCTGGTCACGAACGCGTTGCAGCACGCGGCGGCACAGTGGGTCCGGCTGTCCCTCGCCCCGGAGGCGGGGTTCTGGCGGCTGACCGTGACCGATCCGGGCCGGAACGGCCTGGTTCCGCGTCCCCGCGTGCCGGCGGACGCGGACGAGTCGGGACGCGGACTCCGGCTGGTGCACGAGCTGACCGCAGGACTGTGGGGGACCTACCAGGACAGGTCCGGCGAGCGGGTGGTGTGGGCGCTGCTGCCCCGATAAACGGAGTTTCGATACCCGGGTTGCGAAATGCCGCCCTCCAGGATTACGCTACTCAGGTAGCGAAAAGGAGGCAGGGCATGGTGGGACGGCCGCGCAGGAGTGACGTCGACGAGGGTGTGCTCAGGGCCGCCACCGAGCTGCTGCTCGCGCGCGGCTACGCCGGCCTGTCCCCTGACGAGGTCGCCGAGCGGGCCGGCATCGCCAAGACCACGCTCTACCGCCGCTGGCCGACCAAGGACCACCTGGCCCTGGCCGTCGTCAACCGGCTCCAGGACCACGACGAGATCACTGACACCGGCGACATCCGCCGCGACCTGCCCGCGTACCTGGAGAAGATCGCGGCCGGGCTCAACCGGATGCGCGCGGCGGGCCGCGCGCCCGGCGACGACGACGGGTCGGCGGGCACGGTGGCCGAGCTCGTGGCCGCCGCCGCCCGCCACGCCGACGTCGGCGAGCTGGAGCGGCAGATGTACGCCCGCCGCAACACCCTGGCCCGCGCCCTGCTCGAACGGGCCAGGGACCGCGGCCAGCTACGCGCCGACCTCGACGTGGAGGCCCTGTTCGACCAGCTCGCCGGGGCCCTGTACTACCGCGTCCTGATCACCGGCCTGCCCGTCGGCCGCGCCTACGCCGAACGCCTCGTGGAGACAGCACTCCGCGGCGCCCTCTCCGAGAACGGATAGCACCATGTCGCTCATCGACCCCCGCAGCACCGCCGTCATCCGCTCCGTCGACGCCGAGGTCATCGGCGGCCCGCCCAGCACCGGCCGCATGCTCCTCGACTCCAGCGCCACCGGCGGCGCCCTGAGCACCGTGCGCATCACGCTCGGCGCGGGCGCCGACGGCGCCGTGCCGCACACCCACACCACCGCCTCCGAGATGTTCTACGTCCTCGACGGCCGGGCGCAGGTGCTGGCCGGCGACGAGGTGATCACCCTGGAGCAGGGCGACGTCGCCGTCGTCCCGCCCCACGTGGCCCACGCCTTCGCCGCGGCCCCGGGCGCCGAGGCCGACCTGCTGATCGTCATCACGCCGGGCGTCGAGCGGTTCGAGTACTTCCGCCTGCTGGCCCGGCTGAAGACCGGCGAGGCCACGCTCGAAGAGCTGCTGGCCTCGCAGGACCGCTTCGACAACCACTTCATCGACAGCCCCGCCTGGGCGAAGGCCCGCTCCTGACGGGTCAGACCTTGGTGATGCGCACGGCGTCGGCGATCACGTAGCCGGTCGCCGAGGTCCACCGGCTCACCCCGACCACGTTGTACGTCCCGGCCGCCAGCGTGTACGTCCCCAGCACCCGCCACGCCCCGCCGCCGGTGCGCTGGTCGACGTTGACCGTCTGGTTGCCGCCCGAGGCCGCCACGATGTGCGGCGCGGAGCCGTTGTAGCCCGCGTTGGCCGGGTACCAGACCTCCACCCGGTAGCTGCCCGCGCTCGGGATCGCCGCCCGGAACCAGGCCGGGTCGCTGGCCGCGACCGGGTCGGCGAAGCGGTAGTCGGCCCCGTTGGCCTGGGTGGAGTAGCTGGAGGTGCCCCAGGAGGAGGAGGCCGTGAAACCGGCGTCGGCGTTGTCGATCACGACGCTGAAGCCGCCCGTGCCGCCCGCCGACCGGCCCTCGCTCGGCGCGCTCTCCTGGTGGGTCCTGCTCAGTGCGGTCACGTAGTAGGTGGACGCCCCGCCGCCCGGGTCGGTGTAGGACTTCTGCCTGGTCGTGCCGATCAGGTTGCGGGCGTCGGCGAAGAAGCACGGATCGGCCGAGGGCGGGGTGCCGGCCACGCGGTAGACCGCGTACGCCGTGCCGGAGCCGGTCCAGGTGAGCTGGACGCCGTTCGAGCCGGCGGTGGCCGCGGTGATCGCGGGCGCGGCGGGCGCGGCCCCTGAGCCCCGGGCGGGCAGCAGGGCGGGCTTGGCGTAGTGGTCGGCGACCAGCTTGGTGATCGCCCCGATCCGGTCGGCCTTGACGTCCTTGGCGCTGAAGTACACGTCGCCGGCGATCTCGGGATGTTTCCTGTTGTCGTACAGGTGGTCGCTCAGCTCGGCCGGGTCCTGCCAGGCGGCCTCCTGGCCCGCGGCGCCGGCCCGGTACGCGGCCTGCCCCACGACGAGCTGCACGCCGGTGCCGCGCACGACGTCCGACCACCACGCGGTCAGCACCTCGTAGGCGGCGGTCGAGAACCCGATGTGCCAGTAGATCTGCGGCGCCAGGTAGTCGATCCAGCCCTGCTTGACCCACTGCCGGCTGTCGGCGTAGATCGCGTCGTAGGACTGGAGGCCGGAGGTGCGCGAGCCGAGCGGGTCGGTCGAGGAGTTGCGCCAGATCCCGAACGGGCTGATCCCGAACGACACCCACGACTTGGCGGTGTGGATGCGCTGGCCGAGCTCGCGGACGAGCAGGTTGACGTTGTCCCGCCGCCAGTCGGCGATGTTCGGGAACGCGCCGCCGTACTGGGCGTAGGCGGCCGAGTCCGGGATGGCCTGGCCGCTGACGGGATAGGGGTAGAAGTAGTCGTCGAGGTGCACGCCGTCCACGTCGTAGCGGGTGACGGCGTCCATGATCGCGTCCTCGATGAAGTCGCGGACCGCCGGGATGCCCGGGTTGTAGTAGAGCTTCCCGCCGTAGGCGAAGCGCCAGTCGGGGTGCTGCCGCGCGGGGTGCGTGGAGATCAGCTTGGTCGGGTCGTCGTTGTTGGCCACCCGGTACGGGTTGAACCAGGCGTGGAACTCCAGGTTCCGCGCGTGGGCCTCGCCGACCATGAACGCCAGCGGGTCGTAGCCGGGGTTCGTCCCCTGGGTGCCGGTCAGCCATTGCGACCACGGCTCGTACGGCGACGGCCAGAATGCGTCCGCCGTCGGCCTGACCTGCACGATCACGGCGTTCATGCGCTTGGCGACGGCCAGGTCGAGCCAGGCCCGGAACTCGGCCTGCTGGGCGGAGACGCTGAGCCCGGTACGGCTCGGCCAGTCGATGTTGGCGACCGAGGAGATCCACATGGCCCGGAGCTGCCGCTTGGGCGTCGCGGGATCGGTCGCGCAGGCGGCCGTTGCGGAAGAGGAGGTGGGGGCTGCGGAGGCGGGGACGGGAGCCACGGCGGTGACGACAGCGGTGACGACGGCGGCGGTGAGCGCCGCCAGGACGGTACGCAGGAGCGCGGTCACGAAAGGAAGTTTCAGTCCCCTGATCGCGGAGCGCAATAGTTTTCAGGGGCCCAACTTTCCGGCCGCCCTCCGGTCGGCGGGCGGAAAGTTTCACCTAACACGTCAGTAATGTCAATTATCGACATTGTGTCAGAGGTGACATACGTTGGGCCGCATTCGGCGGCCAAACGCGGGCCGCGGACCCGCGCCCGCGTTCCACCCGTCACCCCCCAACGAGGAGCATCCCCATGATTCTCGCCCGCACGCGATTAGCTGCCCTCGCCACGTCCGCCCTGACCGTCGCCCTGATCACCGCGGGCCAGCCCGCCGCCCAGGCCGCCCGGGAGCCCGCGCTGCCGGCCGCGTTCGCCAAGGCCGCCTCGGCCAGCGACGTACCCCGCGATCTGCTGGTCGCGCTCGCCTACGCCGAGACCCACCTCGACGACCACCAGGGCAAGCCCAGCGCCAGCGGCGGCTACGGCCTGATGCACCTGGTCAGCAACCCCACGACCCACGCGCTGGAGAAGGCCGCCCAGCTCACCAGCCTGCCGGTCGAGAAGCTGCGCTCCGACAACGCCGCCAACATCCTCGGCGGCGCCGCCCTGCTCCGCTCCTACGCCGACGAGCTCGGCCTCGACGACGCCGGCCGCAAGGACGCCGGCCGCTGGTACCAGGCCGTCGCCAAGTACGGCAACGCCTCCTCGCCGGAGATCGCCCGGCTGTACGCCGACTCGGTCTACGAGCAGCTCGGCCTCGGCATCACGGCCCGGGGCGTGACGGTCAAGCCCCAGGAGGTCACCGCCGACCGCGGCGACTACGCCAAGGCCCGCGACCTGAGCGCCCAGGGCGACGTCGGCGTGCTCAGCACCGACTACGGCCCGGCCGCCTGGGTCCCGGCCAGCTCCAGCGGATCTTGGAGATGACGCCCTTGTTGCCGTGACGGCCGGCCAGCTTGTCACCGTCGGTGATCTTACGCTTCTGCGCGATGTACACCCTGACCAG
>NZ_JBSFGJ010000062.1:0-31988 GCF_053596515.1 Nonomuraea sp. NPDC001684 | reverse complement strand
CCCGCCACGAGCTGCACCAGCGTCGGCAGGCTGGTCGCGTACGTGGTCGCGGTGGCCCGCGCGCCCACCTCGCGGCACACGTCTATGGCCTGTTCGCGCAGGCAATGGCCCTGGTTGAGGAGCACGATGTCCAGGCCCTTGAGCGCGTCGCGGTCGAGCGGCGCGGGGTCCGCGGCCAGGGGGTGGTCGTGGGGGAGGGCCAGCAGGAAGTCCTCGTCGTAGAGCGGCGTCTCCACCAGGCCGCCCACGTCCGTGGGCAGGGCGAGCAGGACCAGGTCGAGCCGTCCCTCGCGGACCTCCTCCAGGATCGTGTCCGTCTTGGCCTCGTGGACGGTCAGCTTGAGCTGCGGGAAGCGCTGGGCGAACATGGGCAGCAGCGCGGGCAGCACGTACGGCGCCACGGTGGGGATCACGCCGAGGTGGGCCGGGCCGCTGAAGGGCTCGCGGTTCTGGGCGGCCTCGCCCATCAGGTCCTCCACGGCGGCCAGCACCCGCCAGGCGTGCTCGGCCACGCGCTCGCCGGCGGAGGTGAGCAGCACCTTGCGGGTGGTCCGCTCCAGCAGCTGTGTGTCCAATATCTCCTCCAATGAGGCGATATTTCCGGACAGGGTGGGTTGGCTCATCTTCAGTGCCGTCGCCGCCTCCCTGAAGTGGAGATGCTCGGCCACGGCCAGGAAGGAACGCAGCTGAGCGAGGGTGGGCATGGGCTCACTGATAGGAATCACCTCTCAGATTGGTCCAACTACTCGATTTCTCGAATCAATGCTAGGTGCGGCAACGTAGGTGCCCTGACCCGCACTTCCTCCGAAGGAGTAGGAACTTGCTCACCGTCGGTGACCGCTTCCCCGAGTACGAACTCACGGCCTGTGTCGACCTCGACCCCGACAAGGCGTTCGCTGAGATCAACCACAAGACCTACGAGGGCAAGTGGCGCGTGGTGTTCTTCTGGCCGAAGGACTTCACGTTCGTCTGCCCGACCGAGATCGCCGAGTTCGGCCGTCTCAACGGCGAGTTCGCCGACCGTGACGCCCAGGTGCTCGGCGTCTCGATCGACTCCGAGTTCGTGCACCACGCCTGGCGCAAGAACCACGAGGACCTGCGCGACCTGCCCTTCCCGATGCTGAGCGACATCAAGCGCGAGCTGTCGCAGGCCTGCGGCGTGCTCGGCCAGGACGGCGTCGCCCAGCGCGCCACGTTCATCGTCGACCAGAACAACGAGATCCAGTTCTCGATGGTGACCGCCGGTTCCGTGGGCCGCAACGTCAAGGAGGTCCTGCGGGTCCTCGACGCCCTGCAGTCCGACGAGCTGTGCCCGTGCAACTGGAACAAGGGCGAGGCCGGCCTCGACGCCCAGAAGCTGCTGGCCCAGTGAGCGTCGACACCCTGAAGTCGCTCCTGCCCGACTACGCCAAGGACACCAGGCTCAACCTGGGCTCGGTCACGACCACCTCGTCGCTGACCGACCAGCAGCTCTGGGGCACCGTCCTGGCGTGCGCCCTGGCCACCAGGTCGGCGCGGGTCATCGCCGAGCTCTCGCAGGACGCCGCCGACCACCTGTCGGCCGAGGCGTTCACCGCCGCCAAGGCGGCCGCGTCGATCATGGCGATGAACAACGTCTACTACCGCGCCACCCACCTGATCGGCGACGAGACGTACGCGACGCTGCCGGCCAGGCTCCGGATGACCGTGATCGGGAACCCGGGCGTGGACAAGACGGACTTCGAGCTGTGGTGCCTGGCGGTCTCGGCGATCAACGGCTGCGGCCGCTGCCTGGAGTCGCACGAGCAGGTGCTGCGGGGCGCGGGGATGCCGCGTGAGCAGGTCCAGGAGGCGCTGCGGGTGGCCGCCGTGATCAACGCCACCGCCGCGACCCTGGAGGCCGAGGCCGCGCTCCAGACGGTCTGACCTCCCCGCGGAAAGCGGAACCGCGAAAGCGCGAACCGCGTAACCGCAGGACCGCGAAGGCGGGCGCCCGTACGGGTGCCCGCCTTCGGCGTGCGCGGGGGTGCTAGCTGCTCTGGGGTTCGTCGAGCGGGGTGAGCGCCTGGCTGGCCTGCTCGTGCTCCAGGCCCGTGGCCTGCAACAGGTCCACCGCGATCGACCGCAGCTGCGCGATGATGACGTGCGCCGAGAAGCCCAGCCGCTCGGGCCGTTCGCGGCCGGCCACCGCGAGCAGCGCCTGCCGCGCCAGCAGGGGATCGCGTCCGGCGGCCAGCTCCAGCTGCAGCAGCAGCGCCGCCTCCGAGACCTCCCGCATCGCCTCGGCCAGCGCCGTGGGCGGCGGGCTCGCCTCGCCCAACGCGGCCAGCGTGCGGCGGACCATCACCCGGGCGTTGCGCAGGGCCAGGTCGACGGGGACGGCGGCGGTCTCGTACCGGGCCAGGGCGGCCCGGCGATGCCAGTGCAGCGGCGAGATCATGGTGATCTCCTTGCTGGTCTCCAGCGCCATCGCGAACTCCTCGACGGCGGCCTGCGTCGTCCGCGCCTCCTCCAGCGCCTCGGCGGCCAGGTCGACGTCCCGCTTCTCGATCGACTCCGCCGCCTGCTCCAGGACGGTGGACAGCGCGTCCAGCACCCCCGACAGGTGTTTGGCCGCGATCGTGAACGGGCTGGCGGGCATCAGCGCGACCGCCGCGACGCCGATGACGCCGCCGGTGAGGGCGTCGGCCATGCGGTCGAGGCCGCCGGCGTTCTCGCCGGGCAGCAGCGTGGCCACCAGCACCGCCGACGAGCCCGCCTGCGCGACGAACAGCGCCCCGCCGTTGAGCAGCAGCGCGACGGCCATGGCCAGCCCGACGACCAGCGCGAGCTGCCAGGGCCCCGAGCCGATCCAGGACACCAGCAGGTCGCCGACGCCGACGCCGAGGCTCACGCCGACCACCAGCTCGGCGACGCGCCGCAGCCGCTGGCCGAGCCCCACGCCGACGCAGATCAGCACGGAGATCGGGGCGAAGAACGGCCGGGCGTGCCCGAGCAGGTCGACGGCGACGACCCAGGCCAGCGCCGCGCCCACCGCGCACTGCACGATCGAGGGCGCCATGAGGCCAAACGTGCCCAGTCGTTCCCTTACGTGATCGCTGAGCCTCGTTCGCACCTTTTCACCTTGGCGGATCTTTGTGACATTGAGGTCACGTTTGCCCCGTGACATCCGGCTGAACCGCGCCAGGGGCGAGCCGCCTGCGGACGAGCACGATGATCGCGACCACGACCGGCGTGGCCATCCACAGGAACGTGGAGTCCTCGCCGACGCCGAAGGCCAGGACCGCGCTGACCGCCCACAACACCCCGCAGCCCCAGTACACCCAGGCCGAGGTGGCCATGCGCCGCCTGCTCGCGTGGGCGTTGAGCAGCCCCTGCGACAGGGCCAGCGTGAACAGCGCGCCCTGGCAGAACATCAGGAGCGCCTCGGTCCCCGCGAACAGCGCCAGCGCCAGGCCCTTGGACGCCTGGACGTCGATGTCGGCCGCCGACATCTCGCTCCACAGGTTCATCGTGTACGGCAGGAACGCCGAGCACAGCAGCAGCGGCACGTGCAGCAGCAGGACCGGCTGGGAGACCCGGTGGAGCTGGTCGAAGAGCGTGTGGTGAGCCCGCCAGCTGAACCACAACATGAGGAAGGCCAGCGCGAACGCCGCGAACGAGCCCTGGTGATGGCTCAGGAAGCCCGCGAGGTCACGGAAGTCGTCCTCCGCCGGGCGGGGGATCTCCAGGACGAGCAGCGTGATCGCGATCGCGAAGACCGCGTCGCTGAACATCCCGACCCGCTCCGGGGTCATGCCGGGACGGGGGGCCGATGGGGGGCTGGACACAGCGGGTCTCCGTGAATCGTGGGGGGACGACCAGCATAGAGGTCATGGCCTGCCTGGTCTCACCTGTCCAGGAAGGCGTCCACCGCGGCCAGGAAGGCGGCCCGTTCGGTGACGTGGACGAGGTGCCCGGCCTCGATCGTGACCAGCTCGGCGCCGGGGATCAGGCGGGCCAGCCCGGGGGCGTCGAACGGGCTCAGCCGTCCGCCGGACAGCACCAGCGTGGGTGCCGTGATCTTCCCCAGCTCGGCGGCCAGCGCCGGGTCGGGATCGACGATGTACGGCTCGGTCTGGTGCATCATCCGCCAGTCGAAGCCGGTGGAGTCGTCCTCCACGAGCGGCTGCCGTCCTTCGATCGGGTACGGCGCCGTGACGTCCTCCAGCACCAGCCGCTCGACCCGCTCGGGGTGGCGCATGGCCACATGGTAGGAGACCATGCCGCCGAGCGAGTGCCCGACCAGCCGGACGCGGTCGAGGCCCAGGTGGTCGAGGAGCGCCACGACGTCCTCGGCCATCGTGCTCACCGCGTACTCGCCCGGACGGTCGCTGGCCCCATGGCCGCGCAGGTCGGGTGCGAGGACGTGGTGACGGGCGGCGAAGTGCTGGGTGATGCCGTTCCAGTCGTTGTGGTTCGCGGTCCTGCCGTGGAGGAGGACCAGCGGCGGAGCGGCGGGGTCGCCCTCCTCGCGGTAGACGAGCTTGATGCCGTTGACGTGGGCTTCGCGAATCACATCCGGGAACACTACCTTCGCTCCGTTTGTGCGCTTCGAGGTTCCGCCGAGAGCTTGACCGGCCAGCGCACCTTGACATCGCCGCGGCCGTTCATGGGCAGACATTGCCCATGAACCCCGCCAGGCCGCTCGGCTAGCGTCGCGACGGTGGGGAAGCCGGTACTGGAGAAGGGGCAACGCATGCCGGACCCGATTGAAGTGCGCAAGGTGCCGATCGAGAGCGTGACCGACGCCTCCGGGCTGTCCCGGCTCATCGAGGACGGGGTGATCGAGGCACGCCGGGTGCTCGCGGTGATCGGCAAGACCGAGGGCAACGGCGGCGTCAACGACTACACGCGCATCCTGGCCGACCGGGCCTTCCGCGAGGTCCTGGCCGAGCACGGTCACCCGTCCCCGGAGAGCGTGCCGCTGGTGTGGTCGGGCGGCACCGACGGCGTCCTCAGCCCGCACGCCACCGTCTTCGCCACCACGGCGGACGCGCCGATGAGCGACGAGCCGCGCCTGTCGGTGGGCGTGGCGATGAGCGAGGTGATCCTGCCCGAGGACATCGGCCGTCCGGCGATGGTGGAGAAGGTGGCCGCCGGGGTGCGGGAGGCCATGAAGATCGCCGGCATCGACGACCCGCGCGACGTGCACTACGTGCAGACCAAGACGCCGCTGCTCACCCTGGCCACCATCACCGAGGCCAAAAGCCGCGGCCAGGACACCGCCATCGAGGAGACCGGCCCGTCGATGGACCTGTCCAACTCCACCACCGCGCTCGGCATCGCCGTCGCGCTCGGCGAGATCGACATGCCGCGGGCCGACCAGATCCACAAGGACCTGTCGCTGTACTCGTCGGTGGCATCGTGCTCGTCGGGGGTGGAGCTGGACCGGGCGCAGATCGTGCTGGTGGGCAACGTGCGCGGCATCGGCGGGCGCTACCGCATCGGGCACAGCGTCATGCAGGACGCGCTCGACGCCGACGGCATCTGGGCGGCCATCAGGGACTCCGGGCTGCCGCTGCCCGACCGTCCCCACCCTTCCGACCTCGGCGGGCGGCTGGTCAACGTGTTCATGAAGTGCGAGGCCGACCCGTCGGGGCGGGTGCGCGGGCGACGCAACATCATGCTGGACGACTCCGACGTGCACTGGCACCGGCAGATCAAGGCGGCCGTCGGCGGGGTGGCGGCCTCGGTCACCGGCGACCCCGCGGTGTTCGTCTCGGTGGCCGCCGTGCACCAGGGGCCGTCGGGCGGCGGACCGGTCGCCGCCATCGCCGACCTCGGCTGACCGGCCGGGCCTCGGCTGACCGGTCAGCCCGGCTGACCGGCAGGCCCTGGCTCGCACCAGGGGAGCACGGTCAGCTCGGGCCAGGCATCGGCGCAGCGCGCCGCCTTGGCCTCGTAGACCTCGCGCGGCGCCTGCCGGGGGTTGGGACGCAGCACGAGGTTGAAGGCGTCGGCCACGCCGTAGGGGGCGTAGACCCGCCACGCCCCCGACGGGGTGAGCCGGACGCCGATCGCGCTCGTGGTGCTGGGGAAGGAGTCGATCGCGGCCTCGGAGCTGTCGTAGGGCGGGCACGGCACGCCGAAGCGGCGCTCGTACCACAGATGGACGCGGGCCTCGTTGCGGATCTCCACCGGCATGTCGCCGAACAGCTCCCGCCCGGCCCTGATCGCGCGGTCCTCCGCCTCCCACGACAGGTCGGACGGATCGTGATAGATCAGGTCGTAGTCTTTGACGCCGTAGCCCGCCGGACGTCCGGTCACGTGGTTCCAGATCGCCTGGACGACCGCGCCCGCCGCCAGCCACCAGCCGGGCAGGCCGAGCGAGCGGGCTCCGCCGAGCACCCGCACCAGCACCGGGTCGGTCTCCAGCACGGCCCGCACGGCCGCAGTCTGCTCGTCGAGGGGGAGCCGAGAGATCCGCACCGCACCTGTCTAGCAGCCCACCCCGACAGAACACCGCCGGAACACCGCCGAGCATCCCAGGAACGCCTCCGGGATGCCTCCAGGAACGGGGGCGGTGGCGGCCGCGGGTAGTCTCGTTCGTTGTGCCGACCATCCCACAGCCACTCGACCCCGACGACGACGGCAGCGCCGCCCCCGCCGTGGCCGCCGCCCTGGCCGCCTACGAGTCGGGCGCGTGCGGCCCCGCCGACGTGCTGGCCGCTCTGAGCGGCGCGCGGCTGCTGGTGCCGGTGGTCGCCCTGCTGACCGAGTCCGAGGTCGGTGAGCACGGGCTGCGCCAGGAGAAGGAGAGCGAGATGGCGCTGCCCAAGCTCGTCGGCCAGGACGGCAGGCACGCGGTGCTCGCCTTCACCGGCACCGACGCGCTGACCAGATGGCGCAAGGACGCCCGCCCCATCCAGACCGGCACGCTCCAGGTCTGCCGGGCGGCCGTGCACGAGGAGGCCGCCGCGGTCGTGGTCGACGTGGCCGGGCCGGTGCAGTTCGTGATCGAGGGCGAGGTGCTGAAGGCGCTGGCCGCGGTCGAGTCCGGCACCGTCGACCAGCTCGGCGGCGTCACCGTCGCCAGGATGGAGCCCGCCCCGCCCCGCCGCCGCTGGTTCTCCCGCCGAAACAGCTGAACGCCGCTCCTCCCACGGAAAAGGCTGAACGCCGCTTCTCCCGTGAGCCGGACAAGCCGAGGCCCCCGGCCGGTGTCGTCACCGGCCGGGGGCGTTCGCCGGACGTCGTCAGGAGCGGACGTCGTCAGGAGCGGACGTCCTCAGGAGCGGACGTCCTCAGGAGACGGTCAGGTAGAACCCGGTGTCGGCCGCCACGCCGTCGGCGAGCTGGCTGTAGACCGCGACCGCCCGGTAGTGGCCGCCGCAGATCGCCGCCCCGCGCTGCACCGACAGCGAGCGCGGGTAGCTGGACCGGCCCGTCGGCGTCACGTGGATCGCCAGGTCGCCGTCGTAGTCGACGTCGTCGCTGAGGATCACGCAGTACGTCCCGCGGAACATACGCCTGACCTCCTCGACGTTCTTGCTGGCGGTCACCACGCCGTCCGCCCTGACGGTGGCCGAGGCCTGGGCGTAGGGCGTGTCCGCGTACGCCGCCGCGGGCGTCAGGACGGCCGCCGCGACGAGCGCGACGCCGGCCGCGCGCCGGATGATGTTCATTTGGGTGCTCCCTCGGTTCTCGGTCAGGAGATGGTCAGGTCGAAGCCGCCGTCGGCGAGCCGGCCGGTGCTGGTGTCGTAGACGCCGACGGTGATGGTGTTGGACTCGTGGCAGGTCGCCGACGAGTTCCGGTAGGCGATGAACGGCAGGCGGCGGGGCGCCCGCGGGGTGATCTGGATCACCGCGGCGGACGTGGTGACGTGCCTGTCGACCATCACGCAGTAGCGGCCGGTCGAGGCCCGCCACGTCTTGAGGATGTTCTTGCCGTTGTTCAGCTCGCCGTCCGCGTCGACGATCGCCGCGGCCCGCGCGTAAGGGGCCTGCAGGTCGGCGTACGCGGCGGGGCCGGTCATGATGAGGCTTGCGGCGCTCAGCGCGAGGCCGCCGGCCAGGATGCCACGGAACATGGGTCTTCCTCTCGGTCACTCTTCCGGGGGGCCACGACAGAAAGTAGGTTCCTGACCACCCCCGGAGCCGCGTGCCACCCCGTCCCGGACGATCAAAGTTCCTTGGGGGATCACCCCCGAACCCATGACCGCCGGCGTGCGTCGCGGCCCTCCGTCCGGGGCGCGAAAGCCCGCCGGGACGCGGGTTCGCTCTTGGCGCACGCCATACCCGGGCCGCCCGCCGCGATCCCGGGACGGCCGCCGGGCCGCCGCATTATGGTCTGCTCGTGGTCGCACTGATGGCGCTGCTCGGTCTGGTCGCCGGACACCAGGTCAGGGCGCTGGCCGACGCCTACGACGACCTCGCGTCCCCGCCGCCGTGGCCGCCGGGCGTGGAACTGCTGACCGCCGCCGTGACGGCGCTGACCGCCTGGCTCGCCGGGCCGCCGTACACGGGTCTCGCGCTGGCCGGCACGGCGCTGGCGGTCATCGACTGGCGTACCACCCTGCTGCCCGACGCGATCACGCTGCCCGCGTACCCGATCATCGCACTGACCCTGCTCCCCACCGGGGAGCTGCCGCGCGCGCTGCTCGGCGCGGCGGCGCTGGCGGCCGTCTACGGCCTGTTGTGGTTCGCCAGGCCGGCCGCGATGGGCCTCGGCGACGTCAAGCTGGCCGGGCTCATCGGCATGGCGGCGGCGGCGATGAGCTGGCAGACGTGGGTGGCCGCCGCGTTCGCCGGGCAGCTGCTCGGCGCGCTGTACGCGGTCGCGCTGCTGCTCACCGGGCGGGGCGACCGGCACACCCAGTTCCCCTTCGGGCCGTTCATGCTGCTCGGTGCTTTCGTGGCGCTCTGTCTCGGCTGGTGAACGACGGACATCCCACCCGGCCGCACGTGGAAGACTTGGAGTCATGTTGCGCTGGTTGACGGCCGGAGAGTCCCACGGCCCCGAACTCGTTGCCATCCTCGAAGGACTGCCCGCCGGGGTCGAGGTGACCACGGCCGCGATCGACGAGGCCCTGCGCCGCCGCAGGCTCGGCTACGGCCGCGGCGCGCGGATGAAGTTCGAGCAGGACCAGGTGACGATCGTCGGCGGCGTGCGCCACGGCCGCACCATGGGCAGCCCGGTCGCCGTCCGCGTGGGCAACACCGAGTGGCCCAAGTGGGAGAAGGTCATGTCGGCCGACCCGGTCGACCCGGCCGAGCTGGAGGGCCTGGCCCGCAACGCGCCGCGGTCCCGCCCCCGCCCCGGCCACGCCGACCTGGCCGGCATGCAGAAGTACGGCTTCGACGACGCCCGCCAGGTGCTCGACCGGGCCAGCGCCCGCGAGACCGCGGCCCGCGTCGCGCTCGGCGAGGTCGCCAGGCGCTTCCTGAAGCAGGCGCTCGGCGTCGACATCGTCAGCCACGTCACCTCCATCGGCGGCGCGCAGACCCCGACCGAGGTGCTGCCCGGCCCCGGCGACCTGGCCAGGATCGACGAAGACCCGGTCCGCTGCTCCGACCCCGAGGGCAGCGCCGCCATGGTCGCCGTGATCGACCAGGCGCACAAAGAGGGCGACACGCTCGGCGGCGTCGTCGAGGTGCTCGCCTACGGCCTGCCGCCCGGCCTGGGCAGCTACACCCACTGGGACCGCAGGCTCGACTCCCGGCTCGCCGCGGCCCTCATGGGCATCCAGGCGATCAAGGGCGTCGCGGTCGGCGACGGCTTCGAGACCGCCCGCCGGCCCGGCTCGCGCGCCCACGACGAGATCGAGTACACCGCCGAGAACGGCGTCAAGCGCGTCACCAACCGCGCGGGCGGCGTCGAGGGCGGCATGACCAACGGCGAGGTCCTGCGGGTCAGCGCCGCCATGAAGCCCATCTCCACCGTGCCGAGGGCCCTGGCCACGATCGACGTCAAGACCGGCGAGGCGGCCAAGGCCCACCACGAGCGCTCCGACGTGTGCGCCGTCCCGGCCGCGGGCATCGTGGCCGAGGCCATGGTCGCGCTGGTGCTGGCCGACGCGGCCCTGGAGAAGTTCGGCGGCGACTCGGTGGAGGAGGTCGCCCGCAACCTGTCCGGCTACCTCTCCTCGATGGTGATCAAGTGACGGCCGCGCGGAGCGAACGAGAAGGGGTGAGCGACCAGTGACCAGAGCCGTGCTCATCGGGCCGCCCGGATCCGGCAAGACCACGATCGGGCAGCTGCTGGCCGATCGGCTCGGCGTCGCCTTCCGCGACACCGACGCCGACGTCGAGGCCGTGGCCGGCAAGCCGGTCTCCGACATCTTCGTCGAGGACGGCGAGGCCCGCTTCCGTGAGCTGGAGCACCAGGCCGTGCGCCGCGCGCTGGCCGAGCACGACGGCGTCCTGTCGCTCGGCGGCGGCGCCGTGCTCAACGAGGACACCCAGGCCCTGCTCGCCGGTCACCACGTGGTCTACCTGCAGGTGGGCCTGGCCGACGCGGTCCAGCGGGTCGGGCTCGGCTCGGCCAGGCCGCTGCTGGTGCTCAACCCGCGCAGCCAGCTCAAGAAGCTGATGGAGGAGCGGCGGCCGGTCTACGAGCGTCTGGCCGTGGTCACGCTCGCCACCGACAAGCGCGACCCCGGCGAGCTCGCCGACGAGATCCTGGAGGGCCTGCCGGCATGACCGCGACGCGGATTCCCGTATCCGGCGACAGCCCGTACGACGTCGTGGTGGGCAGCGGCGTGCAGGCCGAGCTGCCGGGTCTGTTCCGGCCGGGCGTGCGCACGGTCGCCGTCGTCCGCCCGCAGGGCCTGCCCAAGCTGTCCCGCCCGGTCCTCGCGGCGCTGGCCGAGGCCGGTTACGAGGTGGCCGACCTGCCCGTCCCCGACGGCGAGGCGTGCAAGACGCCCGAGGTGGCCGCCGGCCTGTGGTCCGCGCTCGGCCGCCACGGCCTGACCCGCTCCGACGCCGTCGTGGGCGTGGGCGGCGGCGCGACGACCGACCTGGCCGGCTTCGTGGCCGGCACCTGGCTGCGCGGCGTGCAGGTCGTGCTCGTGCCGACGACGCTGCTGGCCATGGTCGACGCCGCCGTCGGCGGCAAGAACGGCATCGACACCCCCGAGGGCAAGAACCTGGTGGGCACGTTCCTGCCGCCCGCCGGGGTGCTCTGCGACCTGGCCGTGCTGCCCGGCATGCCGAAGGCCGACTACGTGGCGGGGCTCGCCGAGATCATCAAGGGCGGCTTCATCGCCGACCCGCAGATCCTCACGCTGGTCGAGTCCGACCCCGAGGGGGCCACCAGGCCCGACGGCCCCCACACCCGCGAGCTGATCGAGCGCAAGATCCGCGTCAAGGCCCACGTCGTGGGCGCCGACCTGCGCGAGCAGGGCCTGCGCGAGATCCTCAACTACGGACACACGCTCGCCCACGCCATCGAGCGCGACGAGCACTACACGATCCGCCACGGCGAGGCGGTCGCCATCGGCATGGTCTACGCCGCCGAGCTGTCCCGGCTGTCCGGCCGCGCCGACCTGACCGCCCGCACCCGCGCGATCCTCACCTCCGTGGGCCTGCCGGTCTCCTACCACGCCGGCGCCTGGCCGCGGCTGCGCGACCACATGCGGCTGGACAAGAAGAACCGGGGCGCCAAGCAGCGCTTCGTCGTCCTCGACGACCTGGCCAGGCCCGGGCGGCTCGAAGACCCCGCCGAAGAGCTGCTCGAAGCCGCCTACAAGGAGATCGCGCGATGATCCTCGTGCTCAACGGCCCCAACCTGAGCCGGCTCGGCACCCGCGAGCCCGACGTCTACGGGGCCGAGACGCTGGAGGACCTCGCCGAGCTGTGCCGCGAGACCGGCCGCAAGCTCGGCGAGCAGGTCGAGGTGCGCCAGACCGACGACGAGGCCGAGCTGATCGGCTGGCTGCACGAGGCCGCCGACGGCCGCATTCCCGTCGTGCTCAACCCGGCCGCCTTCACCCACTACTCCTACGCCGTGCGCGACGCCATCGCCCAGCGCACCGCCCCGCTCGTCGAGGTGCACATCAGCAACCCCGCGGCGAGGGAAGAGTTTCGCCACACCTCGGTCGTCGCCGGGGTGGCGACGGGCACGATCGCCGGATTCGGACTACAGTCCTACGTCCTGGCGCTACACGCTATCGCGGAGATGAACAGCAGCTCATGAGGCAATACAAGTCCTTCGTCGCACTCGGGGACAGTTTCACCGAAGGACTGAACGATCCAGGCCCCGACGGGCACTATCGCGGCTGGGCCGACCGGGTGGCCGAACGGCTCGCCGCCGACGACCCGGCGTTCCGCTACGCGAACCTGGCCGTCCGCGGCAAGCTGCTCGACCAGATCGTCACCGAGCAGGTGCCGCGGGCCATCGAGATGGGTCCCGACCTGGTCAGCTTCTGCGCGGGCGGCAACGACCTGCTGCGGCCGGGCAGCGACCCCGACGTGATGGCCAAGCGCCTGGCCCGCGCGGTGCGCGACCTGCGGGCCGGAGGCGCGGACGTGCTGCTGTTCACCGGGGTCGATCCGCGCGACACGCCGCTGATGCGCCGGCTGCGCGGCCGTTTCGCCATCTTCTACCTGCACATCCGCTCCATCGCCGACCTCTACGGCTGCCGGCTGGTCGACCAGTGGTCGATGCAGGGGCTGCGCGACTGGCGGGCCTGGAGCACCGACCGCCTGCACATGAACGAGGACGGCCACCGGCTGGTGGCGGCCCGCGTGCTCGACGTGCTCGGGGTGCCGTTCGACGACTGGCGCAAGGACTGGCCGGAGCGGCTGGTCGACCCGCGCGCGCGGCGCCGCGAGGACGCCCAGTGGATCCGCGAGCACCTGGTGCCGTGGATGTCCCGCCGCCTGCGCGGCACCTCCTCCGGCGACGGCCTCACCCCGAAGCGCCCCGACCTCACCCCGTTCTAGCCGCTCCCGCAGTACCGCTCCCGGATCAGACCCGCTCAGGGTTCCGTCGCGGGCTCGCGGGGCCACGGAGTGGGGCAGGGTGGGCTCGCGTGACGGCGGCCCGCCGGTGAAGGGTCAGCGGGCGTTCCCTGGAAGGCCACCGGCCCCGTACGGCGGGTGGCCTGACCCGGCGAAGCCGTAAGGGAAAAGGCCGTTGCCCGAAGTCGGTCCCTGAAGATCAGCGGGTCAGGACTCGGTGGACAGCCGCTTGAGCGCGGCTCGGGGGACGGCCGGGTCGGTGGTGCGCCAGAACGGCGGCAACGACCCCAGCAGGAAACCGCTGTACCGGGCCGTGGCCAGGCGCGGGTCGAGGACCGCGATGACGCCCTTGTCGTCCTGTGCGCGCAGCAACCGGCCGGTGCCCTGGGCCAGCAGCAGGGCCGCGTGGTTGGCCGCGACCGCCATGAACCCGTTGCCGCCGCGCGCCGCGACGTGCCGCTGCCGGGCCGAGGTGAGCGGATCGTCGGGACGCGGGAACGGCACCCGGTCGATGATGACCAGCCGCAGCGACGGCCCGGGGACGTCGACCCCCTGCCACAGCGACAACGTGCCGAACAGGCAGGTCGGCTCGTCCTCGGCGAACTGCTTGACCAGCAGCATGGTCGAGTCGTCGCCCTGGCACAGCAGCGGCACGTCGAGCCGCTCGCGCAGCGCCTCCGTGGCGGCCTTGGCGGCGCGCATCGAGGAGAACAGCCCCAGCGTGCGCCCGCCGGCCGCCTCGATGAGCTCGGTGATCTCGTCGAGGTACTGCTGCGGCAGCCCGTCGCGGCCCGGCTGGGGGAGGTGTTTGGCGACGTAGAGGATGCCGGCGCGCGGGTGGTCGAACGGCGAGCCGACGTCGATGCCCTGCCAGCGCTTGCTGTCGCCCAGCCCCCACTGCGCGGCCAGCCCGTCGAACGTGCCGCCGAGGGCGAGCGTGGCGGAGGTGAGCACCACCGTGCGCTCGCCGAACAGCCGGTCGCGCAGCATGCCGCTCACGCTCAGCGGCGCGACCCGCAACATGGGCGGACGGCGGTCGGTGGCGCCGTCGAGCCAGACCACCTCGGCGCGGTCGGCCTCGGAGGCGTGGCCGTAGGCGTCGAGCATGCGGACGGCGGTGTCGTGCACCTCGTCGAGCGCGGTGAAGGCGGCCTTGCGCTGGCCGGCCTTGTCGGGGTCGTCCTTGTCGGCGTTGCGCGGGCCCATGGCGGTGATGCAGCGCCAGGCCGTGTCGCGGATGAGCTGCAGGGTGAGGCCGAGCACCTGCGGCAGCTCGTCGATGCGGCCGGGCGGCGCGGCGGCCAGCAGCGCCTTGAGGTCTTCGCCCGCCTCCAGGAGCTGGTCGGCGAGCGGCTGCTCGATCAGCCGGCCGACGCGGCGCACGGCCAGCATCACCGAGGCCTCCGACAGCTCGCTGGTGACCACCGAGGTCACCCGGTCGACCAGCTCGTGGGCCTCGTCGACGACCACGACCTCGTGCTCGGGCAGCACCGGCAGGTCGCCCATGGCGTCGATGGCCAGCAGCGCGTGGTTGGTCACCACGACGTCGACCTCGCCCGCGCGCGCCCTGGCCAGCTCGGCGAAGCACTCGGGGCCGCTCGGGCAGCGGGTGGCGCCCAGGCACTCCTGCGCGCTCACCGAGAACTGCCGCCAGGCCTGCTCGCTGACGCCGGGCACCAGCTCGTCGCGGTCGCCCGTCTCGGTCTCGTCGGCCCACTCCTGGATGCGCTGGACCATGCGGCCGGTCGCGCTCACCTCACGCGGGTCGAAGAGCTGGTCCTGCTCGTCCTCCTCGGGCCAGCCCGCCGTCGCCTTGTAGCGGCACAGGTAGTTGCGCCGGCCCTTGAGTATGGCGAACGTCGGCTCGTGCGGCAGCTCCTTGCCCAGCGCCTCGGCCAGCCGGGGCAGGTCGCGGTCGACGAGCTGGCGCTGCAGCGCGATGGTGGCCGTGGAGATGACGACGGGGGTGTCGCTGTCCATGGCGTGCCGGATCGAGGGCACCAGGTACGCCAGCGACTTGCCGGTGCCCGTGCCCGCCTGGACGGCCAGGTGCTCCTCGTCGTCGATGGCCTTCTGGACGGCCTTGACCATGGTGACCTGGCCCTGCCGTTCGCTCCCTCCGAGAGCGCCGACCGCGATGCTGAGCAGTTCGTCCACTGACGGGAGATGGGAGTCCGGCACGGTCGTCAACGGTACCCGCAATCCCGGGCCGACGCGCCGGGACGCCCTGTGTCCGGCCATGCGCATCCCGGCGTTCGCGGGCTTCCCGCGGGACTCGCGTGGCACACTGTCGAGCGGAACTCCAACTGGTCAGGAAGATCTTGCTGGTGTGATCGATGGGGTTCACGGTCTCGATGGTGAGAGCGGTTAGGTAGGGTTTTCCGGGGTTGAGTGGACGAATAAAGGCTGGTTAAAGCAGTATGTCTGCCATGTCGGAAGTTGTCCCGTTGCCGTCGTTCGGCGAAGTCTTCTTCGATGCACGAGGTCAGGAGCGGTGCCTCCGGGTCACGTGGCATGAGGGCACACTCGTCCTCAGCCTGTGGCGAGGGGAGATGTGCACAGCGAGCTTCCGCATGCCGATGGAGGATGTCGGCAGGCTGCTCGACACGCTCGACGACGGCTACGCCGAGGCCACGGGCGAGCAGCCCGCGGTGCCCGCGGCCGATCCGGGCACCGAGGTCATGCCGGGCACCGGCACGTACCACCGGCCACCTCAGCACGCCCAGCAGCAGCCTCCGCCGCCCGCGCTCGACGAGCGGCCCACCGCGTCGCTGTCGCCCAACGACGTGCTGGTCGCGCGCGGCCCCGCGCCGCAGGACAAACTGGTGGCCTCCTACAGCGAGACCACCGGCCCCCGGGAGACGCCGTCGTACGGCGAGCGCAGCCCCTTCACCGGCCCCCAGTACGTCGAGCAGCCCGCCGCCCAGTACCCCGGCGACCCGCACAGCGGCCCCCAGTACACCGGTGACCCGTTCAGCGGCCCGCAGTACACGGGCGATCCGCTGAGCGGCCCCCAGTACACGGGTGACGCCTTCAGCGGCCCGCAGTACACCGGCGACCCGCTGAGCGGCCCCCAGTACGCCGGCGACCCCTTCACCGGCCCCCAGTACGTCGAGAGCAGCGAGCCCGTCTACCAGCTGCCCGCCGACCAGCGCCGACCGGCACCGCTGAGCACCGACCCGCTCGGCTTCCCGTCGCAGGCCGCCGACCCCTACCCGCCGGCCCAGCAGTACTCCCCGGACTCCTACGGCTCCTACCAGCAGCCGCCGTCCCAGCCCCAGCAGCCTCCGGCGCAGCCGCAGGGCACGGCCGGGCTCGGCACGCCCATGCACGGCATCCCCGGCGCCGGCCGCAGGCACAACCCCGCGCCCGCCCAGGACTCCTACCGCGCGGCCGACACCTACCAGGGCTACCAGCAGCCCGCGCAGCCCAACCCGGTGGACCCGCTGCTGGCGCTCGGCCGCCAGGAGTACCCGCCGCAGTCGTCCGACCCGAACATGGGCCGTCCGTACGTGACGGACCCCCTGTTCTCGACCGGCGAACGCCTGCGCCCCGACCAGCAGCAGGACTACGGCGACGGGCGCGACCGCCGGGAGTGGTGACACCCTCCTCCCGCCCGCCGGGTACGCTCTCGGCATCCACCCGGGCGAGCTGGAGGAACGTCGTTGAACCCGACCATGGGCCTGCAACTGCTGCTGATGGCCGGTGGCGCGGTCGCGGTCGCGGCGGTGGCGCGGCGGCGGGGCTGGCCGGCCCCGCTGTTGCTGGTCGCGGCCGGCCTGCTGGTCTCGCCGCTGGTCCCGGCGGTGCCGTTGCAGCCCGAGCTGGTGCTGTTCGTGTTCCTGCCGCCGCTGCTCTACTCGGCCGCGCTCGACAGCTCCTACCTGCGCCTGCGTGACGTCAAGCGGGCCGTGGCGCTGCTGTCGATCGGCCTGGTGCTGTTCACCACGGCCGTGGTGGGGCTGGTCGTCCACCTGCTGCTGCCGCAGCTCCCGCTGGCCGCCGCCTTCGCGCTCGGCGCGATCATCGCGCCGCCCGACGCCGTGGCGGCCGTCGCCGTGGGCCGGCGGCTCGGGCTGCCGCGCAAGTCGCTGACGATCCTCATCGGCGAGAGCCTGTTCAACGACGCCACGGCGCTGACGGCCTACCGGGTGGCCATCGGGGCGGCCGTGGGCGGCAGCATCGACCTGTTCCAGGGCGTGGCGCAGTTCCTGTTCGCGGCGCTCGGCGGGGTGGCGATCGGGCTGGCGCTGGCGTTCGTGTTCGCCTGGGTGTTCCAGCACACCCGCGACTCGCTGGTCGAGAACACGCTGATGCTGCTGATCCCGTTCGCGGCCTATCTCGCGGCCGAGTCCGTGCACGTCTCCGGGCTCGGGCCCGAGCCGGTGCACGCCTCGGGCGTGATCTCCGTCGTGGTCGTCGGCCTCTACCTGGGCAACCGCATGCACCAGCGGGGGTTCGGCACCCGGCTGGTGTCCGACGCGGTGTGGAAGGTCACCGACTTCTTCCTGGAGTCGATCGTCTTCGCGCTCATCGGGCTGCAGCTCGTGACCGTGATCAAGGGCATCACCGGCTACGGCCCCTGGCAGGTCGCCGGCTACGCGCTGGCGGTGCTGGCGGTGACGATCGTGTCCAGGTTCGTGTGGGTGTTCGCCTTCACCCCGCTGGTCAAGCTCGTCCGGCGGGGCCCGGCGCCCAGCCCGCAGCAGACGGTGATCCTGGGCTGGGCCGGCATGCGGGGCGTGGTGTCGCTCGCGGCGGCGTTCTCCATCCCGCCGGAGATCCCGGCCCGCGACCGGGCCATGCTGCTGTTCCTGACGTTCACCACGGTGATCGGCACCCTGCTGATCCAGGGCATGACGTTCCCCGCCCTGATCAGGAAGCTGCGCGTGTCGAGCGAGCAGGAGCGCTACGAGGACACGCTGGCCGAGGCGGCCGCCCAGCAGGCCGCGCTGGAGGCGGGCCTGGCCGAGCTCGAACGCCTGGTCGAGCAGGAGGGCGAGCCCGACGAGATCAAGAAGCAGGTCATCGACCAGCTCAGGGAGAAGTCGTGGCGGCGGTCGCTGACCGCGTGGGAACGCCTGGGCGGCGGCACCGCGCAGGGCGGCGCCGAGACCCCCAGCAGCATCTACCGGCGGCTGCGCCGTGACATGCTCACGGCCGAGCGCGAGGTGTTCGTCCGCCTGCGCGACGAGCGCCGCCTCGACGACGAGGTGCTGCGCGAGGTGATGGCCCAGCTCGACTTCGAGGAGGCCATCCTCGAACGCTGACCCCGACGGGCGCCGCCCGCGCAGGGCGGGTCAGCCCATCTGGTTGTCCACGAAGCACCAGCGCCAGCTCTCGCCCGGTTCGAACGACTGGATCACCGGGTGCGTGGTCGCGTGGAAGTGCTTGGTCGCGTGCTTGTTGGGCGAGGAGTCGCAGCAGCCGATGTGGCCGCACTCCAGGCAGCGCCGCAGGTGCACCCATCGGCTGCCGCTGGCCAGGCACTCCTCGCAGCCCTCTGGGGTCTTCGCCGCCGGGTCGTCGGCCTGGGAAAGATGCTCGCACATTGCCATGGATCCGATCCTAGGACCCGGCCGCCGATGCCTTCCGCGCAGACCTCTTGTCCGGGCCCTGACCTGAGAGAAGGCCGTGCGTGCCGGGCCTTCGGCGAAGGGAGTTCCGCGCGGCCGGCGGGGTGGTCGATCAGACTCTTCTCAGGGGGTCCGCGCTCAGGGGAGTGAGAAGGCATGGCCGATGTGTTCGCGAAGTGTCGTCTGCCCGGGTACCAGCCGGTCAAGGAGCTGGGCGTCTATCCGTACTACCACCCGATCCAGGAGCGGCCGGGCGACGGGGAGGTGGTGGTCGGCGGGCGGGTGCTGGTGCAGGCCGGGTCCAACGACTATCTCGGGCTCTCGGGGGATCCCCGCGTCAAGGAGGCCGCCGTCGCGGCGATCCGGCGGCTCGGGGCGGGCAGCGGCGGTTCGCGGCTGACGAACGGCTCGCTCGCGCTGCACGAGGAGCTGGAGGCGCGGCTCGCGGAGTTCCTCGGGCGTCCGGCGGTCATGGTGACCAGCGCCGGCTACCTGGCCAACCTCGCGCTGGGCGCGCTGCTGGGGCCCGGCGACGTGGTGATCGGCGACCGGCTGGTGCACGCGTGCCTCATCGACGCCGTACGCCTGGGCGGGGCGCGCTTACGCCGCTACCGGCACAACGACATGGACCACCTGGAACGGCTGCTGGCCGCCGCCGACCCGGACACCGGCCGGATGATCGTGACCGAGGGCATGTTCTCCACCTCGGGCAACGTGTGCGACCTGCCGGGCATCGCCAAGCTCGCCCGCGCGTACGGAGCCCGCGTCGTGATGGACAGCGCCCACGACGCCGGCCTGCTCGGGGACGCCGGTCGCGGCGCCGCCGAGGCGCACGGCCTGGAGGAGGCGGTGGACGTGCAGACCATCACCTTCTCCAAGTCGTTCGGCACGATCGGCGGCGCGGTCGCCGGGCCGGAGGAGATCATCCTCTACCTGCGCCACCACGCGCGGTCCATGGTGTTCACCGCCGCCCTGTCACCGGCCTGCGCCGCCGCCGCGCTGGCCGCCCTGGAGATCGTCGTCGCCGAGCCCGAGCGGCGGCGCCGGTTGCGGACCGCGGCCGGGCGGCTGAGCGGCGAGCTGGCCGGGCTGGGGTACGCCGTCGTGCCGTCGGACCGTCCGGTCATCGCCGTGCCGGTGGGGGAGGACCTGCGCTGCTTCCGGTTGTGGCGGGAGCTGTTCGACGAAGGGGTGTTCACCACGGCCATGATCTCGCCCGGGGTGCCGCCGGGGCAGGCGCTCATCCGGGTCAGCCTCACCGCCACCCACACCGACGCCCAGCTCGACCGGATCGCGGCCGCCTTCGCCGCCGCCGGCCGTCGAGCGGGGCTTCTTCACTGATCGCGCGCCGCCGCGGGCGCGGGGCGCTGGGTAAGGTCGAGGTATGCGACTCATCAAGAGCCGGTTCGTGCCCCTGGCGCTCTTCGCCGTCTGCGTCCTGGCCGCCGGGTGCGGCGAGGTCAACGACACGATCGACAAGGCCCAGGCGTGCCTGGAGGCGCCGAAGATCGTCACCGACCTGGCCGCCAAGGTCAAGGACCTCACCGACGACCCCAAGGCCATGGAGAAGGCGCTCGACGACGCCGCGGGCAAGCTCAACGACGTGGCCGACAAGGCCGCCAACACCACGCTCAAGCAGGCCAGCGAAGACCTTGCCAAGACTTTGGGCGGGATCGACGTCCAGAACGTGAACGACGCCGTCGACGCGGCCCAGAAGGTGGGCAGCGAGGCGGTCGACTACGCCCAGCAGGTCGCCAAGGCGTGCAGCTGAAATCCCGTCTTCTCTAGGGGAAAAGGGGACGAATTACCATATAAGGCATGGAGCCCGACCCGCGTTTCACCTTGGCCAACGAACGCACCTTCCTCACGTGGCTGAGTACGGCGCTGGCGCTCAGCGCGGGCGGGGTGGCCATGGCGGCGGTGCCCTCCGACGTGTTCGTTCCGTGGGTTCGCACGGTGCTGGCCGTCATGCTGGTGTCGTTGTCCGCACTGGCCGCGGGCATGGCCTATCCGCGCTGGCGCAACATCCAGCGCGCCCTGCGCAACCAGGCGCCGCTCCCGCCGCCCGCCCTCGCGGCGGTCTTCGGGTACGGCGTCGCCACCGTGGCCGTCGTCGCCCTCGTGCTCATCATCCTGTCGGTGTAGATGTCACAGGAGATCTGGGACGAGGGCCTGCAGAGCGAGCGCACCCGGCTCGCCTGGGTCCGCACCGCCGTGGCGCTGGCCACGGGCGGGCTCGGCGCGGCCGGGCTCGCGGTGCGCCACGGCCTGCCCGCCGTGGCCGTCGCCGGGTTCGCGCTGGCCGCGCTGTGCGGCGCGGTCCTGCTGATCAGGACGGGGGTGCGCTTCCGCCGGGTCCAGGAGGCCCTGCACGGCGGACGGCCCATCGACGCGGGCCTCGACGCGCTGTTCGCCTGGCTCGGCACCCTCAGCGTCGTGCTCGGCGCGGTCACCTTCGTGCTCACGGTCCGGTGACCCCCGGCTTGCGATGTTCCGGAGGGGAGGCGGACACTCGTAGTGAGGGGGTGACCTCAGTGGAGGAAGAACGCAGGACCCTGCCCTTCGAGTGCCGCGGTTGCTGGCACGTCTGGGAAGAGGACTACCTCGTCCGGCACGTCGACGACGAGCACGGGAACGCCGCCGAGATCTGGCTCAGGGACGGGCTCGTGGTGCCGCCGCCGTCGTACGGGGTGATCTGCCCGCATTGCGGCTGTCAGCAGACCACCACGTTCCCGGCCGGCTATCTCGCCCGCCATCCGGAGCTGTTCCGGTCGGACGAGCCGGTCGTCCCGGACGCCACGCCGCTGCTCAGCCCGGTTCCGCCGCGGCGTCCGTACTGACGGGAGACGCGACGGCGGGCGGGCAAGTGCCGAAAAACGGCGCTAAACCATGACACTTGGTAAGCGTTTCGTAGCTTGAAGTGTCATAAGGTGCGTCTTGCGCAGGCGCGGGGCCAGGCGCAGACTCAGGTCTAGACCACTGAATCCCCAGCCGGGGGTGATCCTCGTGCGCGACGGGTTCGAGACCCGCGAGACCTGGCCCTTCGAGTGCCTGCGCTGTCTGCGCGTCTGGGAGGAGGAATTCGTCGTCCGGCATTTCGCCGACGACCACGGCAATCAGGTCGAGATCTGGCTCAGCTCCGGCGTTGCCGTGCAACCTCCCTCGTCGGGCACGTGCTGCCCGGGATGCGGCGCCTACCACGTGACGTCGTTCCCGAACGGCTACCTGGCCAGGCACCCCGAGCTGCGGCCGGATCCCGAGGTGCGGCCCCAACTCGTGCCCGAGCTCGGCGCCGTGTCGGGTCCGGCGCTGGAGGAGCCGAAGGCGCCCCTGGCCGGGGCGCCGCTGGCCGGTCGGCTGCTCGTCGCGATCGGGGTGCCCGTCGCCCTGTTCGTCGGGTACGAGCTGTACCGCGGCCTCGTGGCCGCCGCGCCCGTCCACCACTAGCGCGCCGGCCCGCCGCTCGCGCGGTGGGCCGACGGCGTCGTGGTCACTGGCTCAGGCTCTCCAGCCAGGCCCGGTGCAGCCCGGCGAAGCGGCCCGAGGCGGCGATGAGCCGGTCGGGCGGCCCGTCCTCGACGACCTGGCCGGCCTCCATCACCAGCACCCGGTCGGCGATCTCCACGGTCGAGAGCCGGTGGGCGATGATCAGCGCGGTGCGGTCGGCGAGGATCGTGCGCAGCGCCCGCTGCACCAGCCGCTCGCTCGGCACGTCGAGGCTGGAGGTGGCCTCGTCGAGGATGAGCACCGCGGGGTCGGCGAGGAACGCCCTGGCGAACGCGATGAGCTGTCGCTGGCCCGCCGACATGCGCCCGCCGCGCTTGCCGACCTCGGTGTCGTAACCGTCGGGCAGCCCGGCGACGAACTCGTGCGCGCCGATCGCCTTGGCCGCCTCGCGGACCTGCCGGTCGGTGGCGTCCGGCCGGCCGAACCTGATGTTGTCCGCGACCGTGCCGCTGAACAGGAAGTTCTCCTGCGTCACCATGACGACGGCCTGGCGCAGCGTCGTCTCGTCCAGGTCGCGCAGATCGACCCCGTCGAGCAGCACGCGGCCCGCGGTCGGGTCGTAGAAGCGGGAGATCAGCTTGGCCAGCGTCGTCTTGCCCGCGCCGGTCGCGCCGACCAGCGCCACGCTCTGCCCGCCGGGGATCGTCAGGTCGAGGCCGGGCAGGATCGGCATCTCCTCGACGTAGGCGAAGCGCACGTCCTCGAAGCGGACCATGCCGCGGGCCTGCTGGGGCAGCGGCTCGGGGCGGCGCGGCTCCGGCACGCCCGGCTCCTCCTCCAGCACGCCCGACAGCTTCTCCAGGGCCGCGCCCGCCGACTGCAGCGTGTTGTAGAACTGGCTGAGCTCCTGCATCGGCTCGTAGAACTGCCGCAGGTACAGCAGGAACGCGGCCAGCACGCCGACCGTGACCTCGCCCTGGATCGCCAGGTAGCCGCCGTAGAGCAGCACCCCGCCCACGGTGAGGTTGCCGATCAGCTTGATGCCGAACATGAACTCCGCGCCCAGCACCATGCTGCGCGCGTTGGCGTCCCGGTAGTCGTCGTTGAGCTGGGCGAAGATCTCCTGGTTGCGCGGCTCCCTGCGGAACGCCTGCACCGCGCGGATGCCGGTCATCGACTCCACGAAGTGCACGATCACCAGGGCGACCGTCTCCCGCGTGCGCCGGTAGACGATCACCGACTGCCGCCGGAACCATCGCGTGAACAGCAGCAGCAGCGGCAGCGGGACCAGCGCCACCAGGCCGAGGTGCACGTCGAGGACGAGCAGCAGCGCGGCCGTGCCGAACATCGTCAGCACCGCCTTGACCAGCCCGTCGAAGCCCGACTGGAGCAGCTCGGAGATGGCCTCGATGTCGGAGGTCAGCCGGGAGATGACCCGGCCCGAGGTGTACTTCTCGTGGAAGCTCAGCGACAGCCGCTGGAAGTGGTCGAACACCCGCCTGCGCAGCTCCAGCAGCACGCTCTGGCCGATCTTCCCCGACAGGCGCAGGAACGCCTGCCGGGTGAGCGCCTGCGTGACGGCCGCGACCAGGATCACGCCGACCACGATCAGCAGGATCGACGGCCCAGACCCGCGGGTCATCGGCGGGATGCCGTCGTCGATCCCCACCTTGACCAGATACGGGATCGCCAGCGCCGCGGCGTTCGAGACGACGATGATCGCGGTGAGCAGCGCGATGGCCTTGCGGTAGGGACGCAGCAGGTCGCCGAGCAGCCTGCGGGAGCGCTCCCGCAGCAGCACCGACACCTTCTCCGGCAGTTCGTCCTGCTCCTCGGAGGCGACGCCGCGCCAGGAGGAGACGGGGGCGGCGGTCATCGCAGGGCTCCTTCCGAGGGGTCGAAGTCGGCGTCCTGGGCCAGCAGTTCGCGGTACTCGGGCACGTCGGCCAGCAGCTCGTGGTGGCGGCCGACGTGGGTGATGGTGCCGTCGCGCAGCAGCGCCACCTTGTCGGCCAGCAGCACGGTCGAGGCGCGGTGGGCGACCACGATGCCGGTCGCCTCGCGCAGGACGTGCCGCAGCGCCTCCTCCACCAGCGCCTCGGTCTCCACGTCGAGCGCCGACAGGGTGTCGTCGAGGACGAGCACCCGCGGCCTGCTCAGCACCGCCCGCGCCAGGGCGAGCCGCTGCCGCTGCCCGCCCGACAAGGACAGGCCCTGCTCGCCGATGCGGGTGTCGAGGCCCCAGGGCAGGTCGTACACGAAGCCGGCCTGGGCGGTGGCGATCGCGGCGGCCAGCTCCTCCTCGGTGGCGTCGAGCCGGCCGAGCATGAGGTTCTCGCGCACGCTCATCGAGAACAGCGTCGGCTCCTCGAACGCGGTGGCCACCAGCGAGCGCAGCGTGGTCAGGTCGAGGTCGCGCACGTCCTCGCCGTCGATGGTCACGCGGCCCGTGGTGGCGTCGAGCAGCCGGGGCACCAGCGCGGTCAGCGTGGTCTTGCCCGCGCCGGTCGCGCCCACGATCGCGACCGTCTCGCCGGGGTGCACGTCCAGCCAGACGTCGCGCAGCACCGGCTCGTCCGCGCCGGGGAAGGCGAACCCGACGCCCTCGAAGCGCAGGTGGCCCCGGGGCAGCTCGATCGTGCGGCTGCCGCTCTCGATCGCCGGGACGGTGTCCATGACCTCCATGACCCGGTCGGCGGAGGTCATCGCCTCCTGGGCCATGGCCAGGATGTAGCCGAGGCTGGCGATCGGCCAGACGAGCTGGAGCATCAGGGTGGTGAAGGCGACCAGCGTGCCCAGCGTCATCGAGCCGGAGCCCACCGCGAGCGCGCCGAGCAGCAGCACCAGGGCGAGGGTGACGTTGGGGATCACTTCGAGGAAGGCGAAGAACCGGGCCGACAGGGTGGCCTTGTCGACCGAGCTGCCGTACACCTTGCGGGCCGCCTCGTCGTAGCGGTCGTAGACGTGGTGGCGGCGGCCGAACGCCTTGATCGTACGGATGCCGATGGCCGACTCCTCGACGAGCGTGGCGAGGTCGCCCTGCTCGTCCTGGACCTGGCGGGAGATCTTGATGTACCGCTTCTCGAACCGCAGGGACGTCCACACGATCGGCACGGCCGAGGCCAGCACCAGCAGCCCGAGCGGCCAGTACTTGTTCAGCAGGAGCACGGTCACCGTGATGAGCTGGAGGACGTTCATCACCAGGAAGAGCATGCCGAAGCCGAGGAAGCGGCGGATCGTGGACAGGTCCGTCGTGGCCCGCGACAGCAGCTGGCCCGACTGCCAGTCGCCGTGGAAGCCCATCGGCAGGCGCTGCAGGTGCTCGTAGAGGTCGTCGCGGATCGCGGTCTCCAGCCCGAGGACGGGTTTGACCTGGGTCCAGCGCCGCAGGAAGATCAGCCCGGCCTCCACGACGCCCACGCCCAGGGCGATGAGACCGAGCGGGAGCAGCCCGTCGGAGTCGCCCCGCGTCACGGGACCGTCGATGACCTTCTCGCTGATCAGGGGGAGCGCGATGCTCGCGGCGATGCTGAGGATCGCGGCCAGCCAGATGAGCACCAGTCTGGCGGCGTACGGGCGGAGGTAGGACTTCATCCGCCACAGGGAGTTGGAGGAGAGCAGGGGACGGCGAGGTGTGTCAGTATCGGGAGGCATCCCATCCAGATTAATACGTGGGATCAACCCATTTTTTGCGGTAAATGTGGGGGTTTCTGCAGGTTACGGGCAGAAACGAGACCCTCACGGCGCGTCCGGCGACCCCGCGCCCGCCGTCGTCCGGACGGCCGGGCACACTGCCACCTGCGGCTCGGGCGCGGCCCGGGCTAAGGCGGAGCTGTCCTTTCCGCTCACCATTCTCACCGGACGGGAAGTCGCGATGATCGACGAGAGGGAACTGCCGTACCTGCGGCGCTGTGTCGAGCTGGCCACCGAGGCGCTGGAGTCGGGCGACGAGCCCTTCGGGTCGGTGCTGGTCGCCGCGGACGGCGCCGTGCTGGCCGAGGACCACAACCGGGTGGCCGGGGGCGACCGCACCCGGCATCCGGAGTTCGAGCTGGCGCGGTGGGCGGCGGCCAACCTGACCCCGCAGGAGCGGGCGGCGGCCACCGTCTACACCTCCGGCGAGCACTGCCCGATGTGCGCGGCCGCCCACGCCTGGGTGGGCCTCGGGCGCATCGTGTACGTCGCGTCGTCGGAGCAGCTCGGCGGCTGGCTGGCGGAGCTGGGCGTGCCGGCGCCGCCGGTGAGCACGCTGCCGGTCAACGCCGTCGCGCCGGGCGTCCCGGTGGACGGGCCCGTCCCGGAGCTGGCCGGGCAGGTGCGCGAACTGCACCGCCGCTTCCACGGCGGACGCTGAGAACGCCGCCCGGCCGGGCGGGCCGGTCAGGGGGCGGACGTGCCGAGGGCGATCGTGTCGGCGACCTCGGCGTGCCGCTCGGCCTCCTCGGCGGCGAAGCGGGCGGCGTCCAGCTTGTCGGCGATGTCCTCGTCCTGCTTCATGAGGGCGTCGAGCGACTGGCCGGCCATCTCCAGCACGCCCATGTCGGCGTACGCCTGCTGCAGCCGCGGGCTCCACAGCCCGATGTCCTTGACGCACGGCACGATCCTGCTGAACAGCAGCGAGCGGAACAGCCGCAGGTACTCCGACTGGTCGGTGGCCCGCATGACCTCGTCGGTCTCGGCCCTGGACAGGCCCAGGTGCTCCCAGGACTCCGCGCCGCGCAGCCGGTCGCGCATGAGGTAGCAGCCCTCGATGACGAAGTCCTCGCGCTCGCGCAGCTCGGACTCCGACAGGTTCTTGTAGTAGTCGCGCAGCGCCATCCGGCCGAAGGCGACGTGCCGGGCCTCGTCCTGCATCACGTACGCGAGGATCTGCTTGGGCAGCGGCTTGGTGGTGATGTCGCGCATGACGCCGAACGCGGCCAGGGCCAGGCCCTCGATGAGCACCTGCATGCCGAGGTAGGGCATGTCCCAGCGGGAGTCGCTGAGCGTGCTCTCCAGCAGCGCCTTGAGGTGCTCGTTGATCGGGTACGCCAGGCCCACCTTCTCCTGGAGGAAGCGGGCGTAGGTCTCGGCGTGGCGGGCCTCGTCCATGGTCTGGGTGGCGGCGTAGAACTTGGAGTCCAGGTCGGGCACCGACTCCACGATCCGGGCCGAGCAGATCATCGCGCCCTGCTCGCCGTGCAGGAACTGGGAGAACTGCCAGGCCGCGCCGTGCAGCCGCACGTCCTGGCGCTGCTGGGGGCCGAGCCGGTGCCACAGCGGGGTGTCGTGGATGGCGATCGTGTTGTCGGGGATCCCGAGCACGTTGTACGGGTCCACCTCCAGGTCCCAGTCGATGCGCTTGGCCGAGTCCCACTGCTTGTCCTTGCCCTTCTGGTACAAGGCCAGCATGCGGTCGCGGCCCTCGTCGTACTCCCAGGTGAACCGGCTGGCGCCGGCCATGCCGACGTCCCAGGTGGAGAGCTCGGCGGGGAGGGTGTAGAGATCGTGCGTCGACATGGGGGACCTCCGCGAGGGGGATTACGTACGGTGTACGTCCACGGCTCGACCCTTGCACGTACGGTGTACGTGCGTCAATAGAATGAGCTATGACCACCGAGCCCCTGTCCAGGCCGCGCATCGTGGCCGCGGCCATCGACCTCATCGAGCGCGAGGGCGCCGACGCGGTCTCCATGCGCCGCATCGCGGCCGAGCTCGGCGTCGGCGTGATGTCCCTCTACAACCACGTGCCGAACAAGGACGCGCTGCTCAACGGCGTGGCCGAGAGCGTGCTGAGCGGCATCGAGTTCACCGACGACCCCGATGCCCACTGGACCGACCGGGTGCGGGCGCAGGCGCGGGCCTTCCGGCAGATCGCCCATCACCATCCGCGCTCGACCATGGTGGTGGTCAGCCGCCAGCTCCACTCCCACGCCGGGCTGCTGCCGGTCGAGCGGGCGCTGGCCACGCTGCGCGGCGCGGGCTTCGACGGGCCCGACGCCGTCCGGATGTTGCGCATGTTCATCGCCTTCATCGTGGGCTCGCTGCTGCGCGAGGTCGGCGTGACGCCCACCTTCGCGCCCGTCCACAGCCGCACGGTCGAGGCCGCCGTCGTCGATCCGGCGTTGTTCCCCGAGGTGAGCGCGCTGGCGCCGCTGCTGGCCGAGTGCGACCACGAGGCGGAGTTCGAGTTCGGGGTCGAACTGCTCATCCAGGCCATCGCGGTGCACGCGGGTCAGTAGGAGGGCACCCGGGCGGGCCCGGATGCCCTCCGGCACGCGAGATCAGTACCAGTTGTGCGATTGCCAGTGCCCCCAGGCGCCGCAGGGCCTGCCGTACCTTCCCTTGATGTAGGCCAGGCCCCAGCGGATCTGCGTCTCGGGGTTGGACCGCCAGTCCTTGCCCGCGCCGCTCATCTTGCCCGCGGGCAGCGCCTGCGGGATCCCGTAGGCGCCCGACGACCGGTTGAGCGCGTGGTGGTTCCAATTGCTCTCCCTGGTCCACAGGTTGTCCAGGCAGCGGAACTCCCGGTAGTTCCACGCGCGCTGGACGACCTGTCCCAGGGCGATCTTCTTGTTTCTTCCGGCGGGCCGTACGGCCGCGATCTTCGGTTGCGCTGACGTTGTCCAGGTCCGCATCTTGATCACCGGAGGCCGGGACTCCGCCCAGGCCGGGCCGGTGCTGACGCCGAACGCGCTGATAGTGAGAAGAGTGCCGCTGAGCACGCGTTTGCTGTCCAAGGCGATCCTTGCTTTCGGGTCGCGTGCGGACGGGCGCCCCCTCGGGGGCGCCCTGCCGGTCCGCGTCCGTGGCTCGGACGCGGAGGGTCCGCGCGGCCTCCCGGGATCCTGTACCGCCCGATCGTGCTGGACGGCCCGGAAGGCGCCACGACGTGTCCTCAAGCACGATTCCTATTACGGGCCGTGACCGCGGGCCGCGATCTCGACACGCGAAGGACAGGTGTTTGCGCGCTCAATTCGGATAAAGGGCGATCTCGCTGGGCCAGGATTGCCCGGCCCGTCGCCCATATGGCATGTCCTTGAGTAAAAACGCGGACGTACCTGGGGTTTGGCTCAGTACCAACTGTGGGATTGGAAGTGCGCCCACGCGCGACACGGCGAGCCGTACCGCTGCTTGATGTAGCCCAGACCCCACCGGATCTGGGTGCGCGGGTTCGTGCGCCAGTCGGCGCCCGAGGAGGCCATCTTGTGGCCGGGGAGCGCCTGCGGGATGCCGTAGGCGCCCGACCGGTTGCCGGCCCTGTGGTTCCAGCCGCTCTCTCTGGACCAGAGCCTGACCAGGCAGCCGTAGCTCGCGGCGCCCCAGCCGCGCTGGGCGGCCAGGGACTTGGCGATGGCTTTGTTCCTGCCACTGCTCTGGGAGCTCTGCGCCTGTGCGGCCGTGGTGCCGGTCACCGTCGCGAGCGTTGCGGCGAGGACCAGGACACCGGTACGGCGGAGCATGGGCATGCGGATTCCCTTTCGAAGGGGACGGGGACCGCGTCACCCTGCCTGACAAACGCCCACATTTCCTAATTGACCATGAAAAATCAGGCGGAATTCCAAGATCGCGACATATTGATATTCAGGGGTTTCGCGGGAAAAATGAGGAATAGGTCACAATCTGCGGCGGGCGTCGTTCTGTAAGCTTCAGATCATGAGCCTTCGCGACATCCCGCTCCGCACCCTCGCCGACGACCCCACCACGCTCGGCGACCTCGCCGGCGACAAGGCCGTGCTGCTGGTCAACGTGGCCTCCCGCTGCGGCCTGACCCCGCAGTACGCCGGCCTGGTCCAGCTCCAGCAGGACTTCGGCCCGCGCGGCTTCAGCGTGGTCGGCGTGCCCTGCAACCAGTTCGCCGGCCAGGAGCCCGGCACGGCGGAGGAGATCCAGGAGTTCTGCTCGGCGACCTACGGCGTCGACTTCCCGCTGCTGGCCAAGGCCGACGTCAACGGCCCCGGCCGCCACCCGCTCTACGCCGAGCTCACCGAGACGGCCGACGAGGAGGGCGCGGCGGGCGACGTCCAGTGGAACTTCGAGAAGTTCCTGCTCGACCGCGAGGGCAACGTCGTGGCCCGCTTCCGTCCCCGCACCGCCCCCGACGACCCGGCCGTCGTCGCGGCCATCGAGAAGCTGCTCTAGCGGGGCCGCCGGCGTTCGTAGGCGTGGAAGGCGGCGCAGCACACCAGCAGCGCCACCGCGAACGCCGGCAGCCAGGCCAGCCGGGCCGCCACCCACCCGAGCTCCTCGGGCGGGGTGTGCAGGCCGGGCAGCGCCCGGCTCTCCAGGAGCGCCCGGCTCGCCAGCAGGCCGAGCTCGGTCACCGCGATCAGCGCGGTCTGGTGCCACAGGAAGATCGTCATCGCGGCCAGGTTCGCCACGGCCACGGACGCCCAGACGGCGGGGCGGCGCAGCAGCCGGCGCAGCGGGCCGAGCAGCAGCAGCGCCGCGCCGCACTGGGCGAGCCCGAAGCTGACGGCCGCGAGCGAGGGCGGGTCCAGGTTGGAGACCGGGGCGCCCGGCACCCCGACCATGGTCGCCGGGTAGCCGCCCCACACCACCAGCGCCAGGGCCGTGGCCGCGCCGCCGGTCAGCAGCGTCCAGCCGGTGGCCCGGCTCCGCAGCCGCCCGCGGGCCCAGGCCGCGCCCAGGCAGTACGGCACCAGCCACCCGGCCGCCAGGTTCACCCACCACAACCACTCCGGGCCGCCGGGCCCGAACCGCACCGCGTCGCAGGCCGCCACCGCCGCGAGCGGCCAGGCCGGGTGCAGCCGGGCGGCCAGCGGCGTGGCCGCCGTCAGCGCGGCGAACACCAGCAGGAACCACATCGGCGCCGCGGCCATCCTGACCAGCAGCCGCACGTCCTCCAGCGGCACCCCGGAGGCGAGCATCGCGACCGCCGCCACGGCCCACACCGCCGCGACGACCGCCACCGGGCGGAACAGCCGCCCCAACCGGCCGCGCAGCCACGGGACGTAGCCGATGCCGGCCGCCCGCGCCGACCAGTGGCCCTTCGCCCCGACCAGGCCGCCCACCAGGAAGAAGATCGCCAGCATCTGGAACGCCCACGACATCGGGGCGAGCTGCGGCAGGTACTTGAGCGGGCTGGTGACGCGCAGGCTGCCGCTGTCGCTGACCACGGCGGTCACCAGCCAGTGCCCGGCCACCACCCCGAGGATGGCCAGGGCCCGCAGCGCGTCCAGGGCCCGGTCGCGCTCCGGCGGCGTCCCGGCCTCGATGCGGGCGGCGAGCCCGCGCGGGCCGGAGCGCGTGCGGAGGGAGGAGTCAGACATCGCGGGGGCCTCTCCGGAGACGACGCGGGGGGAGGAGTCAGGCATCGCGGGCGGCCTCTCCGGAGACGATGCGGGCGACGGCCGTCAGGGCGGGGGAGCCGGGCCGCAGGTAGTCGCTGTGGCCGCCGTCGCCCGCCGCGAAGACGCGGGCGCCGAACCCGGGCGAGACCGGGTCCGCCCCCAGCCCGACCGTGACGAACGGCAGCTCGACCAGCGCGTGGGGCACGCCGGCGATCCAGTCGGCGGCGCCGCGCCCGGCCCACACGACCGCGCGGGTGCGCATGGCGGCGACGTCGGGGACGCCCGCGCCGGGGCTGCCCATCAGGACGATGTCGGCCACGTCCAGGCCGGGCGCGGCCCGTCCGCACACCACCGAGCCGTAGGAGTGGCACACGAGCGACAGCCGGGCGCCGGGCTTGACCGCACGCAGCTCACGTACGAACGCGCGCAACCCGGGCACGGCCTCGTCGGCCCGCGCGGGCGTCAGCACGTCCGGGCTGAGCGTGCCGGGCGTGCGGTAGCCGGCCCAGGCGATGACCGCCGAGCCGTCGCCGAGCGCCTCGCGCAGCCGCGTCGCCCCGGCGTGCAGCCGGCCGTACCGGTCGAGGTTCGTGTCGGAGCCGGGCACCAGGACGGCGATCCGCCGGGCCGTCGCCAGGTCGCCGAAGACCTCTACGGTCCGGCCGCCGTCGCGCCCGTCGAAGGACAGGAACGTGCGCGACGGGTCCGCCATGGCCCGCAGCGCCGCCGCCCGCAGGCGGTGC
>NZ_JBSFGJ010000061.1:0-32014 GCF_053596515.1 Nonomuraea sp. NPDC001684 | reverse complement strand
AGAACCTGCTCGGCGAGGTGCGCGGCGACCGCTTCCACGGCTCCTGGGGCGCTGGCGGGATGAACTACATCGACGCCAGGGACATCGCCGCGGTGGCCGCCGCCCTGCTGACCCGGCCGGTGGGCGCGTCGGGCTCGTACCTGCTGACCGGCCCCGAGTCGCCCACCCACGAGGAGATCGCGGCGACGATGACCCGCGTGCTGGGGCGTCCCGTGTCCTACGTGGACCTGCCGGTGCCCGAGATGGCCGCGCGGCTGGCCGGGCAGGGGATCCCGGAGCCGTTCGCCACCGAGCTGGCCACCACGCAGGCGACGCTGAGCCGGACCGGCTGGGCGGAGATCACCACGACCGTCGAGGACGTCACCGGCCGCCCGCCCCGCACCCTGGCCGCCTTCGTCGCCGACCACGCCGACGCCTTCCTCCCGGCGTCCTGACCGCCTGAACGAACCCTCAGGGCTCAGGACGGGTCGACCACCCGGATCCGGACGGCCCGGAACCGGGCGGGCGCGTCGCGCAGGACCGCGAGCCTCGGGTCGGGCACCACCAGGAACGGCTCGCTCTCCAGCGCGAACACCGGCGCGAGCCGCCGGTCGCCGCGCAGCGCGTCGACCGCCCGCCGGTCGCCGCCGAGCACCACCGCCTCCAGCTCGCCGAGCCGCGGCACGAGCACCCGCGCCGCCGTCTCCGCCGCGCTGTCGAAGGCCTGGGCCGCCTGCTTCTGCCGCCTCCTGGCGAAGCGCTGCTGCGACCACCCGCCGGCCGCCGTACGCCCCTGCACCAGCCGGGAGCCGACCTTGGAGTCCAGCAGCTCGGCGCCGTGGAACACGCCGGCCGCGTAACCGCCGAGCCGGACCAGCAGCACGCCCACCCGCCGCGCGGCCTGCGCGTGCGCGACCAGCCTGGTCACGTGCGGCGGGCCGGGGGTCATGGGCGGGAACGGCACGTGCAGCTCGGCCAGCGCGCCGTCGGCGGCGGTCAGGCGGACCACGCGGTCGTCACCGGCGGCCTCGAAGGGGCCGTGGCGGCCGGCGAACCCGTCGATCCAGGGGTGCACGCGCTCGGGCGGCACCGTGACCCAGCGGCCGCCGCCTCTGGCCGGACGCGCGCTCATGTGGGAAGGGTAACCGAACGACATTCCCTTCACGAGAAGGGGGGAACTATAGCGGAAATGTCGGTGAACTTCGTTTCGGGGGGCTTCTGCCGAAACCGTGCCGGTCGGATCATCTGAACGTGTCCTCCCTGCTCACCAGCCCTGTAGTGGATCTCGACAACGGGGCCGTCATCGCGCAGCCCGCCGTCGTCGACCCGGCGGGCGTTCTCCGGGCGGCTCCGCTGCCCATGGTGCTGCCGCTGCCCCTGCACGTGGTGCTCTCGGGCGCCGGGGCGCTGGCGCCGCTCCACGAGGCCCTGCGGCGGGCGGGCAGGCATCCTCGTGAGGCGATCCTGATGCTCACCGGAACGTGCCAGGAGCAGGACCGCCGCCTGCTGAAGGTCAGCCTCGACGGGCTGCGCACGATCGGCTACCTGCTGGGCTTCGCCGACGTGGGCGCGGGCGGCCCGGCGCTGGACGTCGTCACCGACTCCGCGCCGTACCTGCTGGCGCTGGACGAGGAGCTGGTGACCAGGTTGCCCGGCGACCACCGGGCGGCGGCGGTGGCGCGCGCGGTGGTGACGCTGGCCCGCGGGATCGGCGCGCACGTGCTGGCCCCTGGCGTCGAGCGCGAGGGGCAGGTGGCGGTGGCCCGCGGCCTGGGCGTGCGCCTGGCCCACGGCCCGCTGCTGGCGCCCGGCCCCGACGGCAAGATCCGGGTGCCGCTCCCGGTGGCCGACGAGTCGCCGGACGCGTTGATGCTCGGCCCGCGCGTGCAGGAGCTGCTGGTCCCGGCGGTGACGCTGCCGGCCGGGGCCAAGGCGGAGGAGGTCGTGGCGGCGTTCGGGCACGAGCCCACGATCACCAGCGTGATCCTGGTGGACGAGTACCAGCGCCCCAAGGGCAGCCTCGACCGCAGCCGCTTCCTGCTGTCCTTCGCCGCCCGGTACGGGCACGCCCTGCACGGCGCCAAGCCCGCCCAGCGCCTGGCCGACCCGCCGCGCACGGTCCCGAGGACGACCCCGGCCATCGCCGCCATGCAGGCAGCCGGCCGGGACGCGGCCCGCATCTACGACGACCTGGTGGTCACCGACGAGCTCAACCGCTGCCTGGGCATCGTCCGGGTGTCGGACCTGATCCGCCAGATCGCCGCCATGCGGACCTGAGATCCAGCCAGGCCCGGCCAGACCCAGCCCGGCCAGACCCCGCCCGCCAAACCCCGCCCGGCTAGACCCAGCCCTGGGCCTTGGCCCGCCGCACGGCCTCGATGCGGTTGCGCGCGTGCGTCTTCTGGATGGCCGAGGACAGGTAGTTGCGCACCGTGCCCTCCGACAGGTGCAGGCGGCGGGCGATGTCCCCGATCGTGGAGCCGTCGGCGGCGGCGGCCAGCACGTCGCGCTCGCGCGCCGACAGCGGGTTGGGCCCCGCGCTCAGCGCCGCCGCGGCAAGCCCCGGGTCGATGACCCGCTCCCCCGCCTGCACCCGGCGGATGGCCGCCGCGAGATCCTTGGCCGGGCTGTCCTTGACCAGGAACGCCACCGCCCCCGCCTCCATCGCGGTGCGCAGGTAGCCGGGCCGCCCGAACGTGGTCAGGATCATCACCCGGCAGCCCGGCACCCGGGCGGCGATCTCGGCGGCGGCGGTCAGGCCGTCCTTGCCGGGCATCTCGATGTCGAGCAGCGCGATGTCGGGGGTCGCGGCGACCGCGACGGCGACGGCCTCGTTCCCGTCGGCGGCCTCGCCGACCACCTCGATGTCGGGCTCCAGGCCGAGCAGCGAGGCCAGCGCGCCGCGGATCATGCCCTGGTCCTCGGCCAGCATCACCCGGATCACGCGGCCGTCCCCACTCCGACCGGAACCAGCACCCGCAGCCGGAACCCGCCCTTGGGCGCGCCGCCGGCCTCCATGGTGCCGCCCGCGCCCGTCACCCGTTCGCGCAGGCCGCCGAGCCCGCTGCCGGTGCCCTGCGGCTCGCCGCCGCGTCCGTCGTCCATGATCTCCAGGGTGGCGTGTTCGCCGTCGCACGTCACCTGGATCTCGCAACGGGCGGCCCGCGCGTGCCGTACGACGTTGGTGACGCCCTCCCGCACCGCCCAGCCGAACAGCCCGTCGAGCAGGTCGGGCAGCGGCGTGCCGGACACCCGCACCTCGGCCCGCACGCCCGCCGCGCGCAGCACCGAGCGGGCGCCGTCGATCTCCTCCGACAGGCTGCGCTGCCGGTAGCCGGTGACCGCCTCGCGCACCTCCACCAGCGCCTGCCTGGCCACGGACTCGATGTCGGCGATCTCCTGCCGCACCTGCGGCGACTCCTCGGCCAGCCGCCCGGCCAGCTCGCTCTTGAGCACGATCAGCGACAGGCTGTGGCCCAGCAGGTCGTGCAGGTCGCGGGCGATGCGCAGGCGCTCCTCCGTGGCCGCCAGCCTGGCCACCTCGCCCTGCGCCTCGTGCAGCCTCAGCGTCAGCACCCGGCTGTTGCGGATGCTGATGAACAACACGCCCAGCGTGACGACCTGCAGCCCCAGGACGACGACGCCGGCGAACTCGTCGCCGGTCAGCACCCCGGCCGAGACCACCACCGCCAGGTTCACGCCCACCCCGGCCAGCGCCCAGGCGGGCGGGAGGGTGAACCCGTAGAGCACGACCGTGTAGACCGGCAGCGTGAGCCAGGCGCCGCCGAAGGCGAACGCGCTGACCACCGCGATCACCGCGGTCACGCCGAGCAGGGGGAAGGTGGCGCGCGAGCGCTCGTGGAAGCTCTTGGCGCTGATCACCGTGCCGACGAAGCAGCCGATGAACGCGACCAGCGCCACGGCCCCCCAGATCGCCCGGGCGCCCGTGACGCCGCCCGCGACGATCTCGGCGATCGGGAAGACGAGATAGACCATGCCGACGGACATCCCGAGCAGCCGCCGCCTGGGCGACGGCCGCCCGTCACCGAAGTGCAGCTTGTCGGCGAAACTCATGCCCGAACAGTAGCCCGGCGGTACAGGTAGGCGGCAGCCCCGCCCAGGACGACCGCCCATCCGCCGACCACCAGCACGTCGGTCAGCGCGACGCCGTTCCCGGCGACGATGCTCCATCCGAGGCTCGCGTAGTGGTAGGAGGGCATGATGTCGGCCACGGTCCGCATGGTGTCGCCGAACACCTCGGGCGGGAACCACAGGCCGCCCGCGATGGCCAGGACGAACATGCAGATCATCGCGGCCGGCTGCGCGGCGTCGGCCGTCAGCAGCGACCCGATCGCCAGGCCCAGCGCGATGAACGGGATCGTCCCCAGCCACATGGCCAGCAGCAGCGGCACCCACCGGCCGACCGGCATCGACACGCCCTGCTGGACGACCCCGACGACGGCCACCAGCAGCAGCGAGGGCAGCACGAGCAGCATGGCGGTGCCGAGCTTGGTGGCGATGATCATCCAGTTGGGCAGCGGGGTGATCTGGAGCTGGCGCAGCCAGCCGGACTGCCGTTCGGTCGCCCACGGCACCGCCGAGCTCATCATCGACGAGGCCAGCGCCCCGTAGGCGGCCATGGAGACCATCAGCACGACGCTGTAGCTCACCCCGGCGCCGTCGGTCTGCTTGCCGTAGATGTTGGCGTTGATCAGGTACAGCACGACCGGGAAGATGACCACGAAGATGATGTAGCGCCGGTTGCGCAGCATGCGCATCGCCTCGGTCTTGGCGTAGAACAGCATCAGGACTCCCTGGTGAGCGCGAGGAAGGCGTCTTCGAGGTCGGCGCCGGTGAGCTGAAGGCCCTTGACGTCGAGCTCGGTGCCCCGGAACAGGGCGGCCACGGTCGCGTCGGGGTCGGAGGTGTGCAGCGTGGCGGTGCCGGCCGCGACCTCGACGGCGGTGACGCCGGGCAGCCGGTCGAGCCCGGCCGCGGGCTGGTCGCCCAGCGTGAAGCGGACGACCTGCCCGCCCACGCCGGCCTTGATCTCGGCGGCGGTGCCGTCGGCGGCCAGCCGGCCGCGGGCGATGACGATCACCCGGTCGGAGTGCTCGTCGGCCTCCTCCAGGTAGTGGGTGGCGAACAGCACGGTCCTGCCGCCGGCGGCGTAGTCGTGCATGCTGGCCCAGAACCGCAGCCTGGACTCCACGTCCATGGCCGCGGTCGGCTCGTCGAGCAGCAGGATCTTCGGCGCGCCCGCGATGGCCAGGGCGAACCTGACGCGCTGGGTCTGGCCGCCGGACAGCTTGTTCGCGCGCCGCTTGACCAGGTCCGACAGGTCGGCCAGCTTCAGGATCTCGGCCAGCGGCAGCGGGTCGGGGTAGAGCCGGCGGACGAGGTCGATGAGCTCCTTGACCGACAGCTCGGGGATGAGGGCGCCGTTCTGGAGCATCGCGCCCAGCTCGCCGGAGCGCACCGCGTGGTCGGGCGTGCGGCCGTGGATGGTGATCGTGCCGCTGGTGGGACGGAGCAGGCCGAGCAGCATGTTGATCGAGGTGGACTTGCCCGCGCCGTTGGGCCCGAGCAGGGCCACGGTCTTGCCCGGCTCGATGGCGAGCGAGAGGTCGTCGACGGCAAGCACGTCCCCGTAGCGCTTGCTGACCTGGTCGAACACGATGGCGTTCATGTCAGCAAACGCTACGGGCGCGGCTTTTCCCCCGTTAGTGTGATCCTTCCGGGGTTGACGGTGACATTTGTCAGAGGCGGCAGGCGTAGATGTCGGTGACCAGGATGGCCCGCGCGCCGATGTCCCAGAGCTGGTCCATCACCTGCTGGTGGCCCTTGCGCCGGACCATGGCCCGGACGGCGACCCAGCCCTCGCGGTGGAGCGGCGAGACCGTGGGCCCCTCCATGCCGGGCGTGAGGGCGATGGCCTCCTCGATGCGCTCGGCGCGGATGTCGTAGTCCATCATCACGAAGTCGCGGGCGTGCACGACGCCCTGCAGGCGGCGGACGAGCTGGCCCATGCCCGGCGTCTCCGGCGCGCTCTGCCGCTTGATCAGCACGCCCTCCGAGCGCATGATCGGCTCGCCGAACACCTCCAGGCCGACGTTGCGCAGCGTGGTGCCGGTCTCCACGACGTCGGCGACCGCGTCGGCCACGCCGAGCCGGATCGCGGTCTCGACGGCGCCGTCGAGCTTGATCACACGGGCGTCGACGCCCTGGTCGGACAGGTACTTGTCGAGCAGCCCCGCGTAGGAGGTGGCGATGCGCTGCCCGTCGAGGTCTTTGACCGACGACATCGTGCCCGCCTTGGCGGCCAGGCGGAAGGTGGAGCCGCCGAAGCCGAGCGGCATGATCTCCTCGACCGGCGCGCCGGAGTCGATCAGCATGTCGCGGCCGGTGATGCCGAGGTCGAGGGTGCCCTCCCCGACGTAGACGGCGATGTCGCGGGGACGCAGGAAGAACAGCTCGCAGCCGTTGTCCTCGTCGACGACGACGAGCTCCTTGCTGTCCCTGCGGGACCGGTAGCCGGCCTCCTTGAGCATGTTCTGGGCGGCTTCGCTGAGCGCGCCCTTGTTCGGTACGGCCAGACGCAGCATGTTCGGGTCTTCTTCCTCACTCATGGTCGATGGGACGCCGGGGCGGGCGCGAGGCGCCCTAGAGATGCTTGTACACCTCGTCGAGCCCGATGCCCTTGGCGATCATGAGCACCTGCACGTGGTAGAGGAGCTGGGAGATCTCCTCCGCCGCCCTGTCGTTCGACTCGTGCTCGGCGGCCATCCAGCTCTCGGCGGCCTCCTCGACGACCTTCTTGCCGATGGCATGCACGCCGGCGTCGAGCGCGGCCACGGTGCCCGAGCCCGCGGGCCTGGTACGCGCCTTGTCTGACAGCTCGGCGAACAGCTCTTCGAAGGTCTTCATGGTCTCTCTCGTCGGTCGGTTGGCGTGCCTGACAAGCCTAGTCTGCGCGCGACGGTGACGCCGCCCGGAGTCCGCCACGCGAGACGGCCGCTTCCTGCCCGTCGTCCGGGCGCCGCTTGGTCTCCGGAGGGCCGTTCTAGGCTGGTGGTCATGGACATCACGACCGTGGGCAAGCTCTGGGACGCCGACCCCGGCTGGCTCAACACCCCTTCGTACGGCCTTCCGCCCCGCCCGGCCTTCGAGGAGCTGCAGGCCGTGCTCACCGAGTGGCGGCACGGCAGCGGCGACTGGGCGCCCTGGGACGCCTCGGTCGGCCGGGCCCGCACGGCCTTCGCCCACCTGGTCGGCGCCGAGCCGGCCGACGTGACGGTCGGCTCTACGGTGTCGCAGATCATGTCCACGGTGGCGACCGCGCTGCCGCCGGGGGCGCGGGTGCTGGTGCCGGAGATCGAGTTCACCAGCAACCTGTTCCCGTGGGCGGTGGCGGCCGACGTCGAGACCGTGCCCGCCGAGCGCCTGGCCGACGCCGTCACGAGCCGGACCGACGCCGTCGCCTTCAGCCTCGTGCAGTCGGCGACCGGCTACGTGACGCCGCTGCACGACGTCGTCGCCGCCGCCCGCGCCCACGACGCGCTGGTCATCGCCGACGGCTCCCAGGCGTGCGGGTGGCTGCCGGTGCTGGTGGCCGACGGCATCGACGTGCTGGCGTGCGCGGCCTACAAGTGGCTCATGGCCCCGCGCGGAGCCGCGTTCGGGTACCTGTCGCCACGGGTGCGCTCCCTGATGCGCCCGCTGGCGGCCAACTGGTACGCCGGCGACGATCCGGGCGGCTCCTACTACGGGCCGCCGCTGCGGCTGGCCTCCGACGCCCGCGCCTTCGACCTGTCGCCGGCCTGGTTCTGCTACGTCGGCGCGGCGCCCGCGCTCGAACTGCTCAACGAGATCGGCGCCCAGCGCGTCCACGAGCACGACGTCGGGCTGGCCAACCGGTTCAGGGCCGGGCTGGGGCTGGAACCGTCCGACTCGGCGATCGTGTCGGTGGAGGCGCCGGGCGAGCGGCTGGCGGCGGCCGGCATCCGCGCCGCGGTGCGCGCCGGCCGGGTCCGCGCGGGCTTCCACGTCTACAACACCGTCGACGACGTCGACCGCGCTCTTGACGTCCTGACCTCGTAGCTCGCCCGGGAACGACGAAGCCCGCCGCGCCTCCCCTGCGGGAGGTGCGACGGGCAGTCGGTCGTTCAGCCGGCGTCAGCGCTCGAAGCGGCGGCCGCCGTTGTTGCGGCGGAACCCGCCGTTGCCGCGCTCCTCGGAACGGAAGCCGCCGCCGGAGCGGAAGCCGTCGCGGGGGGCGCGCTCGTCGGAGCGGGCGGGCCGGTCACGGTCGCCCGAGAACGGGCGGCCACGGTCGGCGCCGAAGCGGCCGCGGTCGTCGGAGCGGAAACCGCCGCCGCCACGCTGGCCGTCACGGTACCCGCCGCCACGGGGCGCCTCGGCCCGGTAGCCGCGGTCGTCCTGGCGGAACGCCGGACGGTCGTCGGAACGGAAACCACGGTCGTCCTGACGGGCAGGACGGTCGTCGGAACGGAAACCACCGCGGTCGTCCTGACGGGCGGGACGGTCGTCGGAGCGGAAACCGCCGCGCGGCCGGTCGCCCCGCCTGCGGTCGTCGCCGAACGTGCGCGGCTCGGCCGGACGCTGCCCGCCGCCGAACGGCCGCTCGCCCTCGGCGTGCCGGCGCGGACGACGGTCCTCACCGGACTCCTCGTGACGGCGCGGACGACGGTCGTCGCCGCCGGCGAAGGTGCCGTCCTCGTGCCGGCGCGGACGGCGCTCGCCGTCGAACTCGCGGCGCGGACGACGCCCGCCCCGGCGCTCGGCGCCGCCGTGACCGCCCTCACGGCGCGGGCGCAGCGGCTTGCGGACGTCGGGCTCCCACACGGGGATGGCCTCGCCGCTCGGCGTCCTGGCCCCGGCCACCTCGGCCAGCCGGGGGTGCCCCGGGGTGGCCTTGAGCCGGAACGGGTGGATGCCGGCGCGCCTGGTCAGGGCGTCGGTCGAGCGGCGCTCGTTGGGCAGCACCAGGGTGACGACGGTGCCCTTCTCGCCCGCACGGGCGGTACGGCCGCCGCGGTGCAGGTAGCTCTTGTGGTCCTGCGGCGGGTCGACGTGCAGCACCAGGCTGATGTTGTCGACGTGGATGCCGCGGGCCGCGACGTCGGTGCAGACCAGCACGTTGATCGAGCCCTCGCGGAACTCGGCCAGGATGCGGGTGCGCTGGTTCTGGCGCTTGCCGCCGTGCAGGCCGCCGGCCTTGATGCCGACCCGGGCGAGCTGCTTGCACAGCCGGTCGACGCCGTGCTGGGTGCGGACGAAGATGATCGTACGGCCCTCGCGGTTGGCGATCTCGGCCGTGACGTCGAACTTGTCGTCCCGCGTGACCTGCATCACGTGGTGCTCCATGGTGTCGACCGGCGAGGTCGCCGGGGCCACGGAGTGGGTGATCGGGTCCTTGAGGAAGCGGCGCACCAGCTTGTCGACGTCGCCGTCGAGGGTGGCCGAGAACAGCAGGCGCTGCCCGTCGGTCGGGGTCTGGGCCAACAGCTCGGTGACGACGGGGAAGAAGCCGAGGTCGCACATGTGGTCGGCCTCGTCGAGGACGGAGACCTCGACCTGCGCCAGCGAGCACTCGCCCTGCCGGATCAGGTCGCCCAGGCGGCCCGGGGTGGCGATCACGATGTCGACGCCGCGGCGCAGTGCCTCGATCTGCTTGCCCATGGACATGCCGCCCACGACGACCTTCATCCGCAGCCCGAGGCCGCGGCCGAGCGGTTCGAGCGCGTCGTGCACCTGAAGGGCCAGCTCACGGGTGGGCACAAGGATCATCGCGCGCGGGTGGCCGGCGGCGGGCCGCACCCCCGCGATGCGAGCCATGGTCGGCAAACCGAAGGCCAGGGTCTTGCCCGAGCCGGTCTGGCCACGGCCCAGGACGTCATGGCCGGCCAGCACGTCGGGGATCGTCGCACTCTGGATGGGGAACGGGCTGTCGATGCCCTGCTTGGCCAGACCGCTGATGAGCGGCTTGGGAAGGCCGAGCAGTTCGAACTCCGACGGGCCCGTCTCGGGGGCGGTCTCGTCGAACGCGGGCATGACAGAGTCAAGCATGGTCACGAAATTCGTGCCTTTCAGTCGAAGTGGCGCGTCACTTCTGCGAAAGGACGAGCCGGGACATACGGCCTGATGCCGTACACGTTGCATTTACGCCCGCCATCGAGGCGGGACTTCACAGGGGGGATACACCGGGGCACCGGCCGCAGGCGGCGCGATGACGCGAGATGAGGCGTCTGGTGTATACCTGGTGCCAACGCCGGGGATGGTATCGGATATTCCCTGGCTGGGTACGGACCTTCCGAAACCCCTCCTTGGCACACTGAAACGGCTGACGCCCAACGCCAGCCGTTACAGCTAGAAAGATCAGACGTTGAAGCCTAGCATACGGAGCTGCTCACGCCCCTCGTCAGTGATTTTGTCCGGGCCCCACGGCGGCAGCCAGACCCAGTTGATCTTCACGTCGGAGACCATGCCCTCCAGGGCGGAGTGGGCCTGATCCTCGATGACGTCGGTCAGCGGGCAGGCCGCGCTGGTCAGCGTCATGTCGATGGTGGCCACGGGCTGACCGGCGTCGGACGGGTCGAGGTTGAGCCCGTAGATCAGCCCCAGGTCGACGACGTTGATGCCGAGCTCGGGGTCGACGACGTCTTTGAGCGCCTCCATGACCTCCTCGACGGTGGTGTCACCGTCGAAGCCGGTCGGAGTCTCCACAGGCTTGCTCATTGGGCACTCCTCACCACAGCGTCCTTGTAGGCCATCCACGACAGCAGCGCGCACTTGACGCGCGCCGGGAACTTGGCCACGCCCGCGAACGCCACCGCGTCCCCGAGCACCTCCTCGTCGGCCTCGACCTGCCCCCGGCCCTGCATGAGCCGGGTGAACTCGTCGACCACCGACAGCGACTCCTCGACCGTCGAGCCGGTGGCCAGCTCGTGCAGCACGGAGGCGGCCGCCTGGCTGATCGAGCAGCCCTGGCCGTCGTAGGAGACGTCTTCGATCTTACCGGCGTCGCCCACCCTGACCCGCAGCGTGATCTCGTCACCGCACGTCGGGTTCACGTGGTGAACCTCGGCGTCGTACGGCTCGCGCAGCCCCCGCCCCTGCGGGTGCTTGTAGTGTTCCAGGATCAGCTCCTGGTACATCGACTCGCCGATCATGGCTATGCGAACACCTTCTGAACGTGATGGAGGCCGCGCACCAGGGCGTCGATCTCGCCCGTGGTGTTGTACAGGTAGAACGACGCCCGCGTGGTCGCCGGTATTCCGAACCGCAGGTGCAGCGGGCGCGCGCAGTGGTGCCCGACGCGGACGGCGACCCCGAACTGGTCGTCCAGGATCTGCCCCACATCGTGGGGGTGTATGCCTTCCAGCGTGAACGACAGCGTGCTGCCGCGCTGGTCGAGGGAGTCGGGCCCGATCAGCCGCAGCGACGGCACCTCGCGCAGGGCGTCGAGGGCGTAGGCCGTCAGCGAGCGCTCGTGCGCCTCGATGGCGTCCATGCCGACCGCGGTGAGGTAGTCGACCGCCGCGCCGAGGCCGATGGCCTCGACGATGGGCGGCGTGCCGGCCTCGAACTTGTGCGGGATCGGCGCGTACGTCGAGCGGTCCATCCAGACCGCCTCGATCATCTCGCCGCCGCCCAGGAACGGCGGCATGGCCTCCAGCAGCTCGGTACGGCCCCACAGCACGCCGATGCCCGAAGGGCCGACCATCTTGTGACCGGTGAAGGCCACGAAGTCGGCGCCCAGCGCGGCCATGTCCACCGGGTGGTGCGGCACGGACTGCGAGGCGTCGAGCATGATCAGCGCGCCGACCTCGTGCGCCCGCGCGGCCACCGCGGTGACCGGGTTGACCGTGCCGAGCACGTTCGACTGGTGGGCGATCGAGACGATCTTCGTGCGCTCGGTGACGACGGCCGGGTCGAAGTCGAGCCGCCCGTCGTCGGTGACGCCGAACCACTTCAGCGTGGCGCCGGTGCGCTGCGCGAGCATCTGCCACGGCACGATGTTGGAGTGGTGCTCCATCTCGGAGATGACGATCTCGTCGCCGGGGCCGAGGGCGAAGCGCGGGTCGGTGCCCGCGGGGTTGCCGAAGGAGTAGGCCACGAGGTTGAGGGCCTCGGAGGCGTTCTTGGTGAAGATCACCTCGTCGCGCGAGCCCGCCCCGACGAACGCCGCCACCTTGTCGCGCGCGCTCTCGTACGCCTCGGTCGACTCCGCGCCGAGCACGTGCATGGCCCGTCCGACGTTGCTGTAGTGCAGCGCCAGGTGGTCGCGCATGGTGTCGATGACCTGGTTGGGCTTCTGCGAGGAGTTGCCGGAGTCGAGGTAGACGAGCGGGCGCCCGTCGGGCAGCTCGCGGGAGAAGACCGGGAAGTCCTTCCTGATCTTCTCCACGTCCAAGCTGGTGGAAGTCATGCAGATGCCTTCGTGTACTGCTCGTAGCCCTCGGCCTCGAGCTTGTCGGCCAGCTCCGGCCCGCCCTCCTCGACGATCCGGCCGCCGGCGAAGACGTGCACGAAGTCGGGCTTCACGTAGCGCAGGATGCGGGTGTAGTGGGTGATCAGCAGCACGCCGGTCTCACCCGTGGAGCGGAAGCGGTTGATGCCCTCGGAGACCACGCGCAGCGCGTCGACGTCGAGGCCGGAGTCGGTCTCGTCGAGCACGGCGATCTTCGGCTTGAGCAGCTCCAGCTGGAGGATCTCGTGGCGCTTCTTCTCACCGCCGGAGAAGCCCTCGTTGAGGTTGCGCTGGGCGAAGGCGGCGTCGATGGACAGCGCGTCCATGCCGGCCTTGAGGTCCTTGGCGAACTCGCGCAGCTTGGGCGCCTCGCCGCGGACCGAGGTGACGGCCGAGCGCAGGAAGTTCGACACCGACACGCCGGGGACCTCGACCGGGTACTGCATGGCGAGGAACAGGCCGGCGCGGGCGCGCTCGTCGACCGACAGCTCCAGCAGGTCGACGCCGTCGAGCAGCACCTGACCGCCGGTGATCGTGTACTTGGGGTGACCGGCGATCGCGTAGGCGAGGGTGGACTTGCCCGAGCCGTTGGGGCCCATGATGGCGTGCGTCTCGCCGGACTTCACCGTCAGGTTGACGCCGCGCAGGATTTCCTTGTCCTCGACGGCGACCTTGAGGTCACGGATCTCTAGGGTGGACACGTTTATGACTCCTTCGAGAGCGAGACGAGGACGTCGTCGCCGTCGATCTTGACTGTGTAGACGTTCACGGGCTTGGTGGCGGGCGGGCCGGTGGGCTTGCCGGAGCGCACGTCGAAGCACGAGCCGTGCAGCCAGCACTCCAGCGTGCCGTCGTAGACCTCGCCCTCGCTGAGCTTCACCTCGGCGTGCGAGCAGACGTCGTGCAGGGCGAAGACGTCGGCGCCCTTGCGCACCAGCGCCACCGGGGTCTCCCCGACCTCGACGCCGATGACGCCGCCGTCGGGAATGTCGGCGACCTGGCAGACCTTCTCGAAACTCATCGCGCGAGCTCCGCCTCCACCGCGGCCAGCACGCGGTCGCGGATCTCCTCGATCTGGATCTTCTCGATGAGCTGGCCGAGGAAGCCCCTGATGACCAGGCGGCGGGCCTCGTCGTAGGGGATGCCGCGGGCCTGGAGGTAGAAGATGTGCTCGTCGTCGAGGCGGCCCGAGGCCGAGGCGTGCCCGGCTCCGGCGACCTCGCCGGTGAGGATCTCCAGGTTGGGCACCGAGTCGGCGCGGGCGCCGTCGGTGAGGATGAGGTTGCGGTTGAGCTCGTAGGTGTCGGTGCCCTCGGCCTCGACCCTGATGATCACGTCGCCGATCCAGACGGCGTGCGCGTCCTGCCCCTGCAGCGCGCCGCGGTAGTCGACGTTGCTCTTGCAGTTGGGCTGGGAGTGGTCGACCAGGAGGCGGTGCTCCAGGTGCTGGCCGGCGTCGACGAAGTAGACGCCGGACATGTCGGCGTCGCCGCCGGGCGCGGTGTAGGCCACGCTGGGCGAGAGCCGGACCAGGTCGCCGCCGAGGGTCACCACGAAGCTGCGGAAGGTCGCGTCCTTGGCGAGCTGGGCGTGGTGGTGGGAGACGTGCACGGCGTCGTCGTCCCAGTCCTGGAGGCTCACGACCTTGAGGTTGGCGCCGTCGCCGACGACGAACTCGATGTTGTCGGCGTAGACGGCGCTGCCCTTGTGGTCGAGCACGACCACGGCCTCGGCCATCGGCTCCACCTTGACCACGATGTGGCCGTAGGCGGCGCCGTCGCCCTCACCGGTCAGGGTGAGCACGGTCGGCTTCGACGTGACGGCCTCGCGCGGCACCGTGATCACGGTCGCCTTCTCGAAGCTGTTCCACGCCTGCGCGCTGACCCGGTCGGTGGGCGTGAACGCCTTGCCGACGCGGGCGTCGTCGCGCCCGACCGTCTCGACGACGACCTCGGGCGCGGCCTCGACGTCGAGGCGCACGTGGCCCACGGGGTCGGCCTTGCCGTTGTGCAGGCCCTTCAGGCGGGACAGCGGCGTGAAGCGCCACGACTCCTCGCGCCCGGTCGGGACCTCGAAGTCGCCCAGGTCGTAGGACGCCTTCTCGTGCAGGGTCGACAGGGGCTTCTCGTTCAGGCCCATCAGCCGACGGCTCCTTCCATCTGCAGCTCGATCAGCCGGTTGAGCTCGAGCGCGTATTCCATGGGCAGCTCGCGCGCGATCGGCTCGACGAAGCCGCGCACGATCATCGCCATGGCCTCGTCCTCGCCGAGCCCGCGGCTCATGAGGTAGAAGAGCTGGTCCTCGCTGACCTTGGAGACCGTGGCCTCGTGGCCCATCGAGACGTCGTCCTCGCGCACGTCGACGTACGGGTAGGTGTCGGAGCGGCTGATCTGGTCGACCAGGAGCGCGTCGCACTTGACGGTGCTGGCGCTGCCGTGGGCGCCCTCCTCGATCTGCACGAGACCGCGGTAGGAGGTGCGGCCGCCGCCGCGCGCCACCGACTTGGAGATGACGCTGGAGCTGGTGTTGGGCGCCAGGTGCACCATCTTGGAGCCGGCGTCCTGGTGCTGGCCCTCGCCGGCGAAGGCGACGCTCAGCGTCTCGCCCTTGGCGTGCTCGCCCATCAGGTAGACGGCCGGGTACTTCATCGTGACCTTGGAGCCGATGTTGCCGTCGATCCACTCCATGGTCGCGCCCTCGTAGGCGACGGCGCGCTTGGTGACCAGGTTGTAGACGTTGTTCGACCAGTTCTGGATGGTCGTGTAACGGCAGCGGGCGTTCTTCTTCACGATGATCTCGACGACCGCGCTGTGCAGCGAGTCGGAGGAGTAGATCGGCGCGGTGCAGCCCTCGACGTAGTGGACGTAGGAGTTCTCGTCCACGACGATCAGGGTCCGCTCGAACTGGCCCATGTTCTCGGTGTTGATCCGGAAGTAGGCCTGCAGCGGGATCTCGACCTCGACGTTCGGCGGCACGTAGATGAACGAGCCACCGGACCACACGGCGGTGTTGAGCGCGGCGAACTTGTTGTCGCCGACCGGGATCACCGAGCCGAAGTACTCCTTGAAGAGCTCCTCGTGCTCCTTCAGGCCCGTGTCGGTGTCGACGAAGATGACGCCCTTCTCCTCAAGGTCCTCACGGATCTTGTGGTAGACGACCTCCGACTCGTACTGGGCCGCGACGCCGGCGATGAGGCGCTGCTTCTCCGCCTCGGGGATGCCGAGCTTGTCGTAGGTGTTCTTGATGTCGGCGGGCAGCTCGTCCCAGGAAGCGGCCTGCTTCTCGGTCGAGCGCACGAAGTACTTGATGTTGTCGAAGTCGATGCCGGTGAGGTCGGAGCCCCAGGTGGGCAGCGGCTTCTTGGCGAACAGGCGGAGGCCCTTCAGGCGAAGGTCGAGCATCCACTCCGGCTCGTTCTTGAGCGCGGAGATGTTGCGGACGACCTCCTCGGACAGGCCACGCTTGGCCGCCGCGCCCGCGGCATCCGGGTCGGCCCAGCCGAACTTGTAATTCCCGAGGCCTTCCAGCTCCGGGCGGTCGGTGACAGTCACCTTCCGGTCTCCTTGCTCTTGTCTCTGTGTGCGGATTCAGCCAGCGACTTGGGGCTCACGTGGGTCGTGCAGACCCCGTCGCCGTGCGCGATCGTGGCCAGGCGCTGCACCGGGGTGCCGAGCAGTTGCGCGAACGCCTCCGTCTCGGCCTCGCAGAGCTGCGGGAACTCCGCGGCCGCGTGAGCCACCGGGCAGTGGTGCTGGCAGAGCTGGTCGCCGCCCGACTTGGCCTTGCTGGCCGAGGCGGCGTACCCCTCTGCCGACAGCGCCTGCGCCAGCACCTGTACGCGCTGGTCCGCCGGCACCGTCCGCATGACCGGCTCCAGCCGCGTCAGCAGGCTCGACACCTGCGAGCGGGCGAAGTCGGTCACGGCTTCTCGCCCCATGCGCTCGGCCAGGAAGCGGAGTGCGCTCCCGGCGAGGTCGTCATAGGCGTGCTCGAAAGCACTGCGCCCCGCGTCGGTGATGGCGAACAGCTTGGCGGGCCGTCCGCGCCCGCGCTGACCGCGCGGCCTGACCGTGCGAGGCTCTATCATTCCCTCGGCCAGCAACGCGTCGAGGTGCCTGCGCACCGCGGCGGGCGTCAGCCCCAGCCGCTCGCCGAGCGAGGCGGCCGTCACGGGACCATGCTCAAGAATCAGCCTGGCGACACGCGCGCGGGTGCCGCGCTCGCTACCGGGCTCGATCGTGGGCATGTTTTTCACAACATCAGTGTGCCGTAATTCCTTCCCGCTGCACAAACGAATCGGAGCAGGCCACCAATGGAATTGCTCACGCAGGTAAGGCTTACCTAACCTTTCGGCGTCCCAGGATCGCGAACGCGAGCGTGGAGCAGACGATGAGGCCGAGCATCACGCAGGCCATCGGCACGGCCGTGCCCTCGCCCGCCAGGCCGACCAGCGGGGCCGCCAGCGCGCCCAGCGCGAACTGCAGCACGCCGAGCAGCGCCGAGGCGCTGCCGGCGATCTGGGCGGGCTGCCCGGCCAGCGCGAGCGCGCCGGTGCCGGGCAGGACGAGCCCCTGACCCAGCATGATGACGAAGAGGCCCGCCACGATGCCGGCCAGGCCGAGCCCGGTGAGCGCGGCGGTCAGCAACAACCCAGCGCCCACCAGGCCGGTGACCAGCCCGATGACGACCAGGCGGGCGGGCTCCACGCGGCCCGACAGGCGGCCGCCGAGCTGGGCCATCGCGGTCAGGCCGAGCGCGTTGAGCCCGAAGATGAGCGAGTACTGCTGCGGGGTGGCGCCGTACACCTGCTGGAGCACGAACGGCGAGCCGGAGATGTAGCCGAACATCGCCGCGAAGGCCAGCCCCGCGGTGAGCGCGCAGCCCATGAACGCGCGGTCGCGCAGGAGCTGCCAGAAGGTGCGCACGGTGTGCCCCAGCCCGCCGCTCTCGCGCCGGTCGGCGGGCAGCGTCTCGCGCACCCCCGGCAGCACGGCCAGCAGCAGCACGAGCCCGGCGACGCTGAGCGCCACGAACACGCCGCGCCAGGAGGTGAAGGCGAGCAGCTGGGCCCCGGCGATGGGTGCGAGGATCGGCGCCAGGCCGCTGACCAGCATGAGCGTGGCGAAGATGCGGGCGATGGCGGCGCCGTCGTACAGGTCTCGGACGACCGCGCGCACGATGACCAGCGCCGCCCCGCCCAGAATGCCCTGCAGCAGCCGCAGGACGATCAGCACGGGCACCGACGGCGCGAACGCGCACAGCAGCGAGGCCACCATGAACCCCGACACGCCCACGATCAGCGGGACGCGCCGCCCGCGCACGTCGCTGACCGGGCCGGCGACGACCTGGCCGACGGAGACGCCGATCAGGCAGGCGGTGAGGGTGAGCTGGACCTGCGCGGGAGCGCTGAGCATCTCCTCGGTGATGGCGGGCAGGGCGGGCAGGTACATGTCGATGGACAGCGGGCCGATCGCCGACAGCGCGCCCAGGATCACCAGCAGCAGCCCCCGCCTCCCGCCCTTGGTCTCGCCCTTGCTCCCAATGGCGGCGGACGCGGCTTCTGCCACGGACATGCGCGAACCCCTTCCCCTCGCAGGCCGATGACCCACGAGGGCCGAGGGATCAAACCGGGATTCGGTCCTCCTAATTCCCGGTTATCAGATATTTCATGACGTTTCGTTGAGCTGGATGACTCCGAACGCCGCGCCCTGCGGGTCGATGAGCTGCGCGAACCTGCCGGGCGGCGCCTCGGTCACGCCGGTGAGCACGTCGGCGCCCGCGTCGGCGGCGGCGTGCAGGGCCGCGTCGAGGTCGGCGACCGCGAAGTAGGTCAGCCAGAACGACGGCAGCTCCGCCGGGGCCTCGTCGGGCATCGGGATCATCCCCGCGACGGCCGCCTCCCCCGCCACCCACTCGGTGTAGGCCATGCCGCCCAGGTCGGACGTGCGGGACGTCCAGCCGAAGACCGCCGAGTAGAAACGCTCGGCGGCCGGCGCGTCCCGGGTGCACAGCTCGTTCCAGCAGAACGCGCCGGGCTCGTTGACCAGCTCCGCACCCGCGTGGGCGGCCGCCTGCCAGGCGGCGGCGTAGGAGCCGTCGGGGGCCCGCAGGGCGACCATGGTGCCCTCGTCGAAGATCGCCATGGGCTCCGCCACGACGGTGCCGCCGGCGTCCCTGACCCGGCCGGCCAGCGCGGCGGCGTCGTCGGTGGCGACGTAGGTGTTCCAGAGCGAGGTGGAGCCGCCGTCGCGGACGGGGCCGATCCCGGCGACCTTGCTGCCCTCGTGGACGAACATCCCGTAGCCGCCGGCCGCCGGGTCGTCGACCATGTCGGCCCGCCAGCCGAACAGATCCCCGTAGAACCGGACCGAGCCGGGGACGTCGGTGCTGGCCAGGTCCACCCAGCACGGAACTCCTGGGTCGTATCCACTGCGTCGCGACATGTGGAGCTCATCGCCGTCCTTCCCCCGGTTCTCACGTCTTTCCGGGGAACGGTCCGGTCAAGAGCCGTCCATTTCCGGGCAGGGCCGCCCGGCGGGCGTTCGCCGGGCGCGTACCTGGGGGCCGGACCGCCCGGCGCAGTCCCTAAACTCGTGGCCATGGATTCCCCAGCCGTCGAGATCGTCGACCTGGTCAAACGCTACGGCGGCCGGACCGCCCTCGACGGCCTCACCCTGCGGGCCGGCCGCGGCGCGGTCACCGCCGTCCTCGGGCCCAACGGCGCGGGCAAGACGTCCACGGTCGAGATCTGCGAGGGGTTCCGCAAGGCCGACTCCGGCACGGTTCGGGTGCTCGGCCTGTCGCCCACGCTGCCCGAGCTGCGGCCGCGCGTCGGGGTGATGCTCCAGGCGGGCGGGGTGCCGCCGGCGATGCGCTGCGCCGAGTGGCTGCGCCTGGTCGCGCGCTTCTACGCCCGTCCGCACGATCCCGGCGCGCTGCTGACCCGGCTCGGGCTGGCCGAGCACGCGCGCACCCCCTACCGGCGGCTGTCGGGCGGGCAGCAGCAGCGGCTGTCGCTGGCCGCGGCCGTGATCGGCAGGCCGGAGCTGGTGTTCCTCGACGAGCCGACCGCCGGGCTCGACCCGCAGGCCCGGCACGCCTGCTGGGACCTGGTCGGCGAGCTGCGCGGCGCCGGGGTGTCGGTGGTGCTGACCACCCACCACATGGAGGAGGCCGAGCGGCTGGCCGACCACGTCGTGATCATCGACAGGGGGCGCGTCGTGGCCGAGGGCAGCCCGGCCTCGCTGACCGGGGCCGAGCGGCAGCTCAGGTTCAGGGCCAGGCCGGGGCTCACGCTGGAGGAGCTGCTCAACGCGCTCCCGGTGGGCAGCGCGGCCAAGGAGTCGCCGGCCGGCCACTACATCATCGAGGGCCAGGTGGGGCCCGAGCTGCTGGCCACCGTCACGGCCTGGTGCGCGGCGGAGGGCGTCACGGCCGACGACCTGCGCATCGAGCGCCGTACCCTCGAAGACGTCTTCCTCGAACTGACCGGCAGGGAGCTGCGATGACCCCCGTGCTCGACCTCTCGCCCGCGCCGGGCGCCGCGCCGTTCCCGCGCATGGTGCTCGCGCAGGCCGGCTCGGAGGTCCGCACGATGCTGCGCAACGGCGAGCAGCTCCTGCTCACCCTGATCATCCCGGTGCTGCTGCTGGTCGGCTTCTCGCTGGCACCGCTGGTCGACGTCGGGGGCGGCCGGCGGGTCGACTTCCTCGTGCCGGGCGTGCTGGCCCTGGCCGTCATGTCCACGGCCTTCACCGGTCAGGCCATCGGCACCGGCTTCGAGCGCCGCTACGGCGTGCTCAAGCGGCTGGGCGCGACCCCGCTGTCCAGGGCCGGGCTCATGCTGGCGAAGACGGCCGCGGTGGTGGCCGTGGAGGTCATCCAGGCAGCCGTGATCGTGGCAGTGGGGCTGGCGCTGGGCTGGCGGCCCCACGGGTCGTTCCTGGCCGCCGCGGTGCTGGTCGTGCTGGGCACGGCGGCCTTCAGCGGCCTCGGCCTGCTCATGGCGGGCACGCTGCGGGCCGAAGCGACGCTGGCCGCGGCCAACCTGGTCTACCTGGTGCTGCTGGGGGCGGGCGGGGTGATCTTCCCGCTGTCGAAGTTCCCCGAGGGCGCGCGGCCGGTCCTGGAGCTGCTGCCGATCTCGGCGCTGACCGGCGGCCTGCGCGCGGTGCTCGCCCAGGGGGCGGCGCTGCCGCTGGGGCCGGTGCTCGTCCTGGCCGGCTGGGCCGTGCTGACCCTGGCGCTGGTCTCGCGGCTGTTCCGCTGGGAGTGAGGCGGCTGTTCCGCTGGGGGTGAGGCTGTTCCGCCGGGAGTGGGGGGGCGCGCCACCCCGCGTGCGGAGATGTCGTCCGAGGTCAGTACGCTCTGGACGACCGCCCCACCTTCCGCGCGAGGAGTTCCGTGACCGACTTCGCCCTCGACGATCCCTTCGATCGCCGCCCGGCGCTGCCCCGGCCTGGCCGCCTGCTGCGCCAGGCCGCGGACTCGATCCCGCCCTCGTCGCTGGTCCTGCTGTCCATCGTCTCGGTGCAGCTCGGCGCCGCGTTCGCCAAGAACCTGTTCGCCGTCCTGCCGCCGAGCGCCGTGGTGTTCCTGCGCATCGCGGCGGGCGGCCTGATCATGGCCGCGGTGGCCAGGCCGAAGCTGCGGGGGCTGGGGTGGCGCGACTGGGCGGTCGGGGCCGGGTTCGGCCTGACGCTCGCGCTGATGAACCTGTCGTACTACGAGGCCCTGTCGCGGCTGCCGATGGGCGTCGCGGTGGCGATCGAGTTCCTCGGCCCGCTGGGCGTGGCCGTGGCCGCCTCCCGGCGCAGGCTCGACCTGGCCTGGATCGGCCTGGCCGGCCTCGGCGTGGCGCTGCTGGCGCCCTGGGGGCAGCAGGCGTCGGCGGCCTGGTGGCTCGGCATCGGGTTCGCCCTGGTGGCGGGCGCGTGCTGGGCGGCCTACATCCTGCTGTCCGCGGCGGCCGGGCGGCGTTTCCCCGGCACCACCGGGCTGTCGTTCGCGATGATCGTCTCGACCCTGGTGATCGCGCCGGTGGGCGTCACGACCGGCGGCGCCGACCTGTTGCAGCCGTCGCTGCTGCTGATCGGGCTGGGCGTGGGGCTGCTGTCGTCGGTGATCCCGTACTCGCTGGAACTCCACGCGCTGCGGCGCATGCCCAAGCACGTGTTCGGCATTCTGATGAGCCTGGAGCCGGCCGTGGCGGCGCTGGCGGGCGTGCTGGTGCTGGGCGAGGTCCTGCACGCGCAGCAGTGGGCGGCGATCGTGTGCGTCGTGGCCGCCAGCCTCGGCTCGACCAGGATGACCGGGCGCTGATGACCGGGCGTCAGGGAGTACCGAGGAGGTGCCGCCGCGCGCCCGCGGGGATGGGGATCTCTCGGGCGCGCGGCGGAGGGCTCGGCTTGAGGTGGGCGGGTCGCCGAGCCCGGTGAAGGTCAACGGATGCGGGCATCCGCGTGACCGGGCTTGTACGGCTCTCAGGAAGATCAGTTCGTGAAAGCTTTCACCAACACATTACCCCAAAACGGACAAACCCTCTCAATTCGGACGGTAAAGAAACGCGGCAGGCGTCAGTGCTCGGCCCAGATCCCCCGGACGTGGCCGATGTGCTCGCCCATCAGGTTGCCGACCGCCTTGCCGTCACCGCTCTTGAGCGCGTCGAGCATGGCCAGGTGCTCCCTGGCGGAGTCGGTCAGCGAGCCGCGCTCGGCCAGCTGCGACAGACCGTAGAGCCGGGCCCGGTTGCGCAGGTCGCGCACCACCTCCACCAGGTGGACGTTGCCCGCCAGGGCCAGCAGCTCCAGGTGGAAGCGCAGGTCGGCGTCGATGTAGGCGAGCAGGTCGGCCCGGTCGGCGGCCGAGACGATCTCCTCGGCGATCGGGCGCAGCCGTTCGAACTCCTCGGCGCGGGCGCTGTCGGCCAGCCGCGAGACGGTGGGCACCTCGATCAGCTCACGGATCTGGGTCAGCTCGTCGAGGTCGCGGTCGGACAGCTCGGTCACCCGGAAGCCCTTGTTGCGCACGGCCTCGACCAGGCCCTCCTTGGCCAGGTCGAGCATGGCCTCGCGGACCGGCGTGGCCGAGACGCCGAACTGCGCGGCGAGCACGGGCGCGGAGTAGACCACCCCTGGCCGCATCTCACCGGTGATCAGCGCGGCCCGCAGCGCGTGCGCGACCTGCTCGCGCAGACTCTGCCGCTCCCCCACCATTGGCAGGTCGAGCCGGTCCTCGGCAGCCATCCGCCTTCCCTCCTACTTCCACGCCTCGTACGCGGCCGCGGCGACCACCAGGTCCTGCCACGCCATGCCCGTGCTCTTGAACACCCGCGGGCCGGGACCGGCCACCACCCTCCCGGCGATCAGCTCGGCGAGGTTCCCGGCGAGATGACCAGAGGTGATCGTACCGTGGCGGATCGGGATGATCACGTCGCCGGCTTCCTCGAGGGCGGCCGATCTGGCCTCGACGACCACGGTGGCGCGGGCGACGAGGTCGCCGTCGAGCTCGCGGACGCCGGGCTCGTGCGACCCGACCGCGACCACGGTGACGCCGTCCCGGGCGAGCTTACCGGGGAACAGCGGCTGCGCGGCCGTGGTGCAGCAGGCGACGAGGTCGGCGGCCCGGATCGCGTCCGCCACCGCGCCGGGCACCGCCGCGGCTTCGGCGGTGGAGGCTTCGGCGGTGGGAGCTCCGGCGGTCAGGGGTTCGGCGGTCAGGTCCAGGGCGCGGCATTGGGCGGCCAGGGCGGCAGCGCGGGCGGGGTCGCGGCCCACGACCGTGACGTGCTCGACGGGCCGCACCTCGCGCAGGGCCAGGACGTGCCCGTACGCCTGCGGCCCGCTGCCGAACACCACCAGGCGGCGCGCGTCCGGCTCGGCCAGGTGGGCGACGGCCAGGGCGGAGACGGCGGGCGTGCGCAGGGACGTGAGCGCGATGCCGTCCAGGGCGGCGAGCGGGGCCAGGGTCGGGCCGTCCAGCAGCAGGTACGTCCCCTGGATGCGGGGCAGCCCGCGCCCGGGGTTGTCGGGCGTGACGGTGACGGCCTTGACCCCGGCGTAGCGGCCGGCGGCGGCGGGCATGAGCAGGAGCTGCCCGGCCGGCAGGTCCACGGCCGGCCGCCGGGGCGTCAACTCGGGGTCGAGCCCGTCGCGCAGGGCCTGTTCGAGGACGGCCACCGCGCGGCCGACCGGCACCAGCCGCTCCAGCACGGGCCCGTCGATGTAGGGAAGAGCGCTCATCGCAGCGTGAACCCCGTTCCGATCGGGTCGTCGGGATCGAGCTCGAAGACGTGCCGGCCGGTGCGGTAGGCCATGCCCTCGATCTCCGGCACGATCCCCTCGGCCGTCACCCCGGCCACCCGCGCCCGGAAGACGGACCCGACGACGCTCTCGTGCACCAGGGTGCCGCGCAGGCCGGCGTCGTGCAGCAGCGCCATCCTGGCGGCGGTGCCCGACCCGCACGGCGACCGGTCCACCTCGCCGTCGGCGAAGACGGTGACGTTGCGCTGCCGGACGTTCAGCCCGTCACCCGACAGCTCGCCGTCCGGTACGGCGTCGGCCGGTAGGTCGTCGTAGAAGATGACGCCGTAGACGCCGGACAGGCGGTCGTCGCGTGGGTGGCGGGTGGCGGGGTGGCCGGCCAGGGCGGCCTTGATGCGGCGGGCGTGCCCGACGAGGGCGGTCAGGTGGCGGGGCTCGACGGACAGCCCCAACTCCCCCGCCGAAATCGACGCATAAATCGCCCCGCCGTACGAAATATCAACCTTCGTTCCAGCGACGGCCACGTCCCGCGCGATCACGTACGACGGGACGCTCACGAACGTCACTCCCGCCACCCGCCCGCCCGAGCACCGCACCCGCGCCCTGACCCGCCCCGACGGCACGTCCACCACCACGTCGGTCTCCCCGTCGGGGTCGGCCTCGACCAGCCCCTCCTGCACCGCGTAGGCCCCCAGGGCGATCGTGCCGTGCCCGCAGGCGGTGGAGAAGCCGTCCTTGTGCCAGAACAGCGCGCCCAGATGCGCCCCGGCGTCGTCGGGCGGGACGAGGAAGCAGCCGTACATGTCGGCGTGCCCGCGCGGCTCGTGGCACAGCAGCCGCCTGACGTGGTCGGCGTGGGCGGGCGCGTTCTCCCGCCGGGTGAGCACGTCCGCTCCGGGGATGCCGGGGACGCCTCCGGTCACGATCCGGAACGGCTCGCCGCCCGTGTGGTAGTCGACAGTTGTGATCACAGTTCGAAGCCCCTCCGGACCGGGTCGGGAAAGCCGCCAGGAGTAACATGTCACATTGTCACGTTCCGGAGAAGCCCCTGACGGGACCGTCCCACCTGGCCCGTACCATCGTTGACGTGAAGGAATCCACCGGCCACCCAAATGTCCTGGCCCGCGCGCTGCGCTCGTTCTGGGCGCCGACCGCGCGCTCGATGCGCGGCTGGGCGCTGGCCTCCGTGGTGGCCAACGCGGGCATCGCGGTGACCGGCGCGGGCGTGCGGGTGACCGGTTCCGGCCTCGGCTGCCCGACCTGGCCGAGGTGCACGCCCGACAGCTTCGTGCCCGTCGCCCATCCCGAGATGTCGATGCTCACGATGCTCATCGAGTTCGGCAACCGGCTGCTGACGTTCCTGGTGCTGGCGGTGGGCGCGGCGTGCGTCGTCGCGGCGCTGCGCCTGGTCCCGCGCAGGCGGGCGCTGGTGCGCCTGGCGCTGCTGCAGCCGGCGGGCGTGCTGGCCCAGGCTCTGTGGGGCGGGCTGGTGGTCAGGACCGCGCTCAGCCCGTTCACGGTCGGCATGCACTTCCTGATCTCCATGGCGCTGATCGCCGCCTGCTGGATGCTCTACGCGCGCGCCGGCGAGGGCGACGGCCCGGTCGCCGGGGTGGCCCACCGCGACGTCCGGCGGCTCGGCCACGCGCTGCTCGCCGCCACGGCGGTGCTCCTGGTGGCGGGCGTGGTGGTCAGCGGCACGGGCCCGCACTCGGGCGACGTCATCGCCTCCCGGTTCGGCTTCGACATCGAGACCGTGGCCCGGCTGCACGCCGACATCGTCTATGTCGTCGTCGGCCTGACGTTCGCGCTGCTGTTCGCGCTGCGCGTGACCGGCGCGCCCCGGGCCGCCAGGCGGGCCGCGCTCGGGCTGTTCGTCGTGGAGCTGGGCCAGGGCATGATCGGCTACACCCAGTACTTCCTGGCCGTGCCGGCCGCGCTGGTGCTGCTGCACGTGCTCGGCGCCTCGCTGGTGTGGATCGCCGCGCTGCGGGTGGTCACCTCGCTGCGCGCCAGAGGCCCGCTGGAGGTCCCGGCCGCCGCCGCTCACACGGAAGCGCCCGCTCCGGTCTGACCGTTGTGCGATGGTATGGGGTGTGCTGCGACTCCCTAGGCTCTCGCGCAGGCTGCTGCGCCGTACGTACCAGGGGCTGGTGCTGGTCAGCGTGCTCGCGCTGGCGCCCATGACCTGGGCCTGGCTCGACAGCTCGCCGCACCGCGTGGTGGCCGACAGCGGCGGCTGGCTGGGCCGGGTGCCGCCCGCGCAGGCCGCGCTGGTGCTCGGCGCCGGGCTGTGGCGCACCCAGCCCACGCCGATGCTGGCCCGCCGGCTCGACGTGGCCGCCGAGCTCTACCGGGCGGGCAAGGTGCGGGCGCTGCTGCTGTCGGGCGACAACAGCCGCAAGGAGTACGACGAGCCCACCGCCATGCGCGACTACCTGCTGCGCAGGGGCGTACCGGCCGACGTGATCGTGCTCGACTACGCCGGGTTCGACACCTGGGACTCGTGCGTACGGGCCCGCCGGGTGTTCGGCGCCGAACGGGTCACCGTCGTCACCCAGGTCTTCCACCTGCCGAGGGCCGTCGCGCTGTGCCGGACGGCCGGGCTGGAGACGTTCGGCGTGGGCGACGACTCCACCCGCCAGTGGGCGGCCACCACGTACGTCTACGCCACCCGGGAGCTGCTGGCCACCGGCAAGGCCGTGGTGGACGCGCTGCTGCTGCACTCCGACCCGGTCTTCCCCGGGCCGCGCGAGGTCTCGCTGACCCAGATCCTGGCTCAGCGGGGCGCGCCGGGCGCGTAGCCGGGCGGCGGGGTGCCCCTGGCCATCCGGCGGGCGTGCACCGGCGGCACCGGGAAGTCGGCGCGGGCGGTGCTCATGCACTCCAGCAGGGCCCGCTGCTCCTCGTGGAAGGCCTGCTCGTCGACGATGTGGCGGGCCGCCCGCTCGTGCAGCAGGCCGAGCTCGGTGGCGGCGAGCTGGTAGTCGCGCATGGCGCGCACCCCGCGCTTGCCGCCGTAGGCCCTGGCCCACTGCCTGGCCTGGCGGCGCCTGGCGAACGTGGACAACATGTAGATGTCGGCCGGCCCGACCAGCCTGGTCGGCTCGTATGGCGGCAGGTAGGTCTGGATGAGCGCGACGATGCGCCGCCGGTCCCTGAACACCACGCCGATCAGCACGACGAGCACCACCAGCAGCGCCAGGTAGGCCACCACGAGCCCGGGGAAGCCGCCGTAGGAGGCCAGGCCGTTCCACAGGCCGTGCAGGATCATCGCCCCCGACCAGCCGGCCAGCACCAGGAACACCCGCTCGGGCCCCTGGCGCTGGGCCGCGTAGGCGACGGCCACCCCGATCATCGAGCTGAACAGCGGATGGGCGAACGGCGACAGGATGCCGCGCAGCACCACGGTGACCGCCAGGCTGCTGACGCCGTTGCCGTTGAGCGCCGACAGGTAGTAGCTGACGTTCTCGCTCATGGCGAAGCCGAGGCCGACCATGCTGGCGTAGATGATGCCGTCGGTGGGGCCGTCGAGCTCGGCCCGGCGGAACTTCAGCAGGCCGAGCAGCACCAGGCCCTTCATCGTCTCCTCGACCACCGGCGCGCCGAAGGTGGCCGCCAGGTTGCGGGCGCTGGTCGGCGAGAGCTTGGCGGTGTCGATGAAGTAGTGGAGGTTGAGCGAGTTGATCGCGCCGGCGACCAGCACGGCGATGCCCGCGCCCCAGGCGAAGGCGAAGATCAGGTTGCTGCGCGGCTCCGGCTCCATGCGGTCGAGCGCCAGCACGGCGGCCAGCAGCAGCGGCACCGGAGCCAGGGCGAGCCCGAGCGCGATGAAGAACTGCACCGGCTCACCGTTGATCACGTCGAAGGAGAACGAGACCAGGGCGCAGATGCCGGTGAGGACCAGCCCGGTGATCAACGCGAACGACGGGCGGTCCTTCAACACCCAGCGTGGATCACGGGTCGCCATACCGTGACTTTAACGGATCGAAGGGCCGGGGTCCGTGCCGACCGCCCGCGCGGGACAGCCACTCCTCACCGTCCGGACACGCGCGTCGCGGGCCTCGCGCACGGCGGTCAGGACGGTCACGGCGCTCAGGCCAGCAGCGGGTCGATCGCGACGGCGAGGAAGAGCAGCGCGAGGTAGGCGTTGGACCAGTGGAAGAAGCGCATCGGGCGCAGGTCGACGCCGCTCTTGCCGGCGTTGAGCCGGGCCAGCAGGCGGTGGACCTCCCACAGGCAGACCACGCCGAGCACGACCGCGACGACCGGGTAGAACAGCGTGGTGCCGGCCACCGGCCACAGGGCCAGCGAGCACAGCACGGTCGCCCAGGTGTAGGCCACGGACTCCAGGATCACCCGCCGCTCGGTGGCCACCACCGGCAGCATCGGCACCTTGGCCGCCGCGTAGTCCTCCTTGTAACGCATGGCGAGGGTCCAGGTGTGGGGCGGCGTCCAGAAGAACACCACGCCGAACAGCACCAGGGGCGCCCAGTCGAGCCGCTCGGTGATGCCCGCCCAGCCGATCATGACCGGCATGCAGCCCGCGATGCCGCCCCAGACGATGTTCTGGGCCGTGCGGCGCTTGAGCACCATCGAGTAGACGATGACGTAGAACAGGATCGCGCCGGTGGACAGCACCGCGGCCAGCCAATTGGTGGTGAGCCACAGGCCAACAGTGGACAAAATCCCCAGGACGATGCCGAAGATCAGCGCGCCGCGCGGCGACACCTGGTGCCTGGCCAGCGGCCGGCGGCGGGTGCGCCGCATCTTCTGGTCGATGTCGCGGTCGACGTAGCAGTTGAGCGCGTTGGCGCTGCCCGCCGACAGGGTGCCGAAGACCATGACGGCGATCGACTTCCACAGCGGCGGCAGGCCGCCGGCCGCCAGGAACATCACCGGCAGGGTCGTGATCAGCAGCAGCTCGATGATCCGCGGCTTGGTGAGCGCGACGTAGGCCTTCACGACCATGCCGAACGTGCGCGGCGCCCCGGGCTCGGTCGAGGGGGTCGTGGCCTGCCTGTTGGTCAGCACCGTCAAGGCGCTTCCAGCCTGTGCGGAGTCAACGCGTAACCTCTGATTAGAGCGGATCGATGAGTGGCGCCGTGGCGCCTCTGCGAACAAACAAACTGTAGTCGCAGGGGCGGACGGTCCGGCCAATGGGGGGCTTGCGCCATTCATGGACACGCGAGGGTGGAATGGGAATCGATCGCCAGCTCCACTCGGTTAGGGTCCCGTGTGGGCGGGATAGCCAACAGGTACTGCCAAATGACAACTAGATTCCGGAGATCGAGCACTTGAGCACCGAACTCGTGCCAGCCCTTGAATGGACCGACCTCGACAAGAAGGCCGTCGACGTCGTCCGGGCCCTGGCGATGGACGCAGTGGAGAAGGCGGGCTCGGGTCACCCCGGCACCGCCATGAGCCTGGCCCCCGCCGCATACCTGCTGTTCCAGCGCGTGATGCGCCACGATCCCAGCGACCCCAACTGGGCGGGCCGCGACCGGTTCGTGCTGTCGTGCGGCCACACCAGCCTGACGCTCTACATCCAGCTCTACCTGTCGGGCTACGGCCTGACGCTCGACGACCTGCGGCGGCTGCGCCAGTGGGACAGCCTGACCCCGGGTCACCCCGAGCACGGCCACACCGCCGGCGTGGAGACCACCACCGGCCCGCTCGGCCAGGGCCTGGGCAACGCGGTCGGCATGGCGATGGCGGCCCGCCGCGAGCGCGGCCTGTTCGACCCCGACGCCGAGCGCGGCTCCTCGCCGTTCGACCACCACATCTGGTGCTTCGTCAGCGACGGCGACATCGAGGAGGGCATCAGCCACGAGGCCAGCGCCCTGGCCGGCCACCAGAAGCTCGGCAACCTCGTCGTCCTGTACGACGACAACCACATCTCCATCGAGGACGACACCCTCATCGCCAAGTCCGAGGACGTCGTCAAGCGCTACGAGGCGTACGGCTGGCACACCGAGAGCGTCGACTGGACCGCCGGCGGCGAGTACGAAGAGGACGTCCAGGCGCTGTACGAGGCGCTGGAAGCGGCCAAGGCCGAGACCGACCGGCCCTCCTTCATCCGGCTGCGCACGATCATCGGCTGGCCGGCGCCGAACAAGAAGAACACCGGCAAGATCCATGGCGCGGCCCTGGGCGAGGCGGAGATCGCCGCGACCAAGGAGATCCTGGGCATGGACCCGGCCAAGAGCTTCGACGTGCCGGCCGAGGTGCTGCAGCACGCCCGCGAGGTGGTCGCCCGCGGCCGTACCGAGCGTGCCGAGTGGGACAAGGGATATGCCGAATGGCGCCTGGCCAACCCCGAGCGGGCCAAGGAGTTCGACCGCATCTCCCACCGCGAGCTGCCCGCCGGCTGGGCCACGGCCCTGCCCGAGTTCGAGACCGGCTCCTCGATGGCCACCCGCAAGGCCAGCGGCGAGGTGCTGGGCGCGCTGGCGCCGGTGCTGCCCGAGCTGTGGGGCGGCTCGGCCGACCTGGCCGAGTCGAACCTGACCACGATGAAGGGCGAGCCGTCCTTCATCCCCGAGGAGTACCAGACCAAGGACTTCCCCGGTAACCGCTACGGCCGCACGCTGCACTTCGGCATCCGCGAGCACGCCATGGGCGCGATTCTCAACGGCATCGCCCTGCACGGCGGCACCCGCCCCTACGGCGGCACGTTCCTGGTCTTCTCCGACTACATGCGCCCCTCGGTGCGCCTGGCGGCGCTGATGAAGCTGCCGGTCACCTACGTCTGGACGCACGACTCCATCGGCCTGGGCGAGGACGGCCCCACCCACCAGCCGATCGAGCACCTGTGGGCGCTGCGCGCCATCCCCGGCCTCGACGTCGTCCGCCCGGCCGACGCCAACGAGACCGCGCATGCGTGGAAGACGATCCTGGAGCACACCGACCGTCCCGCCGCCCTGGCGCTGACCAGGCAGAACGTGCCGGTCTACGAGGGCACGAGCGCCGACGGCGTGGCCCGCGGCGGCTACGTGCTGCGCGAGGCGTCCGACGGCCAGCCGCACGTGATCATCATCGCCACCGGCAGCGAGGTCGAGGTGGCCGTGCAGGGCCGCGAGCTGCTGGAGGCGCAGGGCATCCCGGCACGAGTGGTGTCGATGCCGTGTGTCGAGTGGTTCAACGGGCAGGACTCCGCGTACCGGCAGACCGTCCTGCCGAGCTCGATCAGGGCTCGGGTCGCGGTCGAGGCCGGCGTCGCGCTCGGCTGGCACCAGTTCGTCGGCGAGTGCGGCGAAGTGGTCAGCCTGGAGCACTTCGGCGCCTCGGCGCCGTACAAGACGCTGTACGAGCAGTTCGGGCTCACGGCCGAGCGCGTGGCGGCCGCGGCCAAGGCGAGCCTCGCCAAGCTGGGTCAGGACAAGGGCGAGACGACGGGAAACTGAGAAGAAGATGAGCGAGAACCTCAACAAGCTGTCCGGCCAGGGCGTTTCCATCTGGCTCGACGACATCAGCCGCGAACGGCTGCGCACGGGCAACCTCGACCAGCTGATCCGCGAGAAGAACGTCGTCGGGGTCACCTCCAACCCGACGATCTTCGCCGGCGCGCTCAGCAAGGGCGACGCCTACAACGCCCAGCTCCACGACCTGGCCGTCCGCGGCGTCACCGTGGAGGAGGCCGTCCGCGCCATCACCACGTACGACATCCGCTGGGCCGCCGACGTGCTGCGCCCGGTCTACGACGCCACCGGCGGCGTGGACGGCCGCGTCTCGCTGGAGGTCGACCCGCGGCTGGCCCGCGAGAGCGAGAAGACCGTGGCCGAGGCCAGGGCGCTGTGGTGGATGGTCGACCGGCCCAACCTGTTCATCAAGATCCCGGCCACCCTTGAGGGCCTGCCCGCGATCACGCAGGCGCTGTCGGAGGGCATCAGCGTCAACGTCACGCTGATCTTCTCCCTGGAGCGCTACCGCGCGGTCATGGACGCCTGGCTGGCCGGCCTGGAGGCCGCGCAGGCCAAGGGCCTGGACCTGGCCACGATCGAGTCGGTGGCCTCGTTCTTCGTCAGCCGCGTCGACACCGAGATCGACAAGCGGCTGGACAAGCTCGGCAAGCCGGAGCTGAAGGGCAAGGCCGGCATCGCCAACGCGCGCCTGGCCTACGCCGCCTACGAGGAGGTCGTCAGCTCCGAGCGCTGGCAGCGCCTGCGCGCCGCGGGCGCCCGTCCGCAGCGCCCGCTGTGGGCCTCGACCGGGGTGAAGAACCCCGACTACTCCGACACCATGTACGTCGACCAGCTCGTCGCCCCCGGCACCGTCAACA
>NZ_JBSFGJ010000060.1:0-32118 GCF_053596515.1 Nonomuraea sp. NPDC001684 | reverse complement strand
GTTCGCCAGGGCCTCGCTGACCACGTAGTACGCGGTGACCTCGACGGGCGCGGGCAGCCGTCCCAGCTCGTCGGCGTCCACGTCCACGGGGACGGGCGAGCGTCCGGCCACGTCGCGGATCGCCGCGCCCAGCCCGCGGTCGGTGAGCACCTGCGAGTGCACGCCCCGGATCAGCTCGCGCAGCTCGGCCAGCGCCTGCCTGGCCTCGTCGTGCGCCACGTCGAGCAGCCGGGCCGTCGGCGAGTCGTCGGGCACGTCCAGCCGGGCGAGGCCGAGCGTCATCGACAGCGCGACCAGCCGCTGCTGCGCGCCGTCGTGCAGGTCGCGCTCGATCCTGCGGCGTTCGGTCTCGAACGCGTCCACCAGGCGCGCCCGCGACCGCACGACCTCGCCCAGCTCCGACGCGGCCGGCGCGAGCACCGCCCTGACCATCGCGCCGCGCGCCCCGCCCCAGGCCGTGATCGTGTACGCCGCCACCGGCAGCAGCAGCACCCCCGCCACGCCGGCCACGGCGCCCAGGGCCGGCCCGGCCTCCGGCTGGACCGCGGGCGACAGGATCAGCAGCACCGGCCCCCCGACGGTGAACCCCAGCATGACCAGGTCGATCCACCACATCGCGAACACCGTCATGACCGCGACCCCGATCTCCCGCCGGCGCCGGTCGGGCACCGGCGGCAGCGGCACGGTGTCCACCAGGCGCAGCCGCACCCGTTCGAACCGGGCGACCAGCGGCACGACCAGCGCCAAGAGCACCGGCACGAGCAGCAGGCCGGCCGGCGGCCCGGCGAGCCCGACCGCGATGACCCCGAGGACGACGGCCGCCCCCGGGACCACGCTGCCCACCAGGTACGCCACGCACCGCCACGGCCACGCCGACCGAAGGAAGGCGGGCGGCCGCTGCGTGAGCGCTTCGAGCGCGGTCCTGTCTCCCACCCGGTGACCGTATCCGGGGCCCGGAACGGCCCGCAGTAGTGCAGGGTCTACCGTCGGCGGCTCAGCCCGCCATCAGCGGCTCGGCGGCGGTACGCAGCTCGGCGCTGAACGGCGTGGGCCGGAAGGTCTGCGGATCGAGGTTGACGTTGACGCGGTAGCCCTCGGCGTGCACGACCGAGCGGTCCTGCGACAGGACGCGGAAGCCGTACACGCCGCTGGTGCGGCCCATGCGGTCGATCCAGAAGTCGACCTGGACCTCGCCCGCGCCCATGACCGGCGCGTTGTAGGTGATCTTGAACTCGCGTACGGCCAGGTAGAGGTCCTTGAACTTGGAGATCGCCGGGTCGAAGCTCCAGCCCTGCTCGGCCCAGTAGGCGGAGATCGCGCGCTCGACCAGCAGGGCGTAACGCGAGTTGTGCAGCAGGCCCATCGCGTCGAGGTCGTCGAAGTGCACCTGGGCGGGGCGGGTCTGGGTCACGCGAACTCCTTCAGTCGGTCGTGGACGGCTCGGCGGGCCCGCTCGTAGGCGGCCTCGCCCCTGCCGAGCAGGCGGGTGTGGGTGACCGCGGCCTCGCCGAGGGCGTCGATCTCGTACGCGAGCTGCGCCGGGTCGGTCTCCGGGGGCAGCTCCCCCAGCTCGACCGCCTCCCGGACCAGCCGCTCGATGAACCTCAGCCAGTCGGCCATCGACTCGGCCACCCGGTCCCTGACCGGGCCGGGACGGTCGTCGAACTCCACCCGCGCCGTGTAGAAGAAGCACCCGCCGGGCAGGACGCCTCTCTCGTAGAACCGCAGGCGGGCCTCGTGCAGGGCCAGGACGCGGGCCACGCCGGGAGGGGCCTTGAGCGCGGGCTTGACGATCTCGTCGGTCCATTGGCGGACGGCCCACTCGATGGTGTCGAGCTGAAGTTGCTCTTTATCTCTCCAGTGGGCGAAAAATCCGGATTTGCTGACTCCGGCGGCTTCGGCCAGCCGGCCCAGGGTCAGCCCGTCCAGACCGTGCACCGAGGCCAGTGACACGGCCTGCCCGAGGATCGCCTCACGGCTGCGCTGCCCGCGCGCCCGGCGACCGTCTTCCTTCACGTCGGCCATGCTGCCAGCATACATTAACGACCGATCGTTCAGATTGCTGGGTCAGATCCTTCCGGAGCGCACCGCGACCGCGTCGAAGATCCGGACCGCCGCCGCGTCCGCGTCCGCGAGCGGGCAGTCGAGCTGGGGATCGTTGCCGTCGAGCCCCGACTCGCGCTCGACGATCCGCGCCACCTGGTACATCAGGTCCACGACCCGGCCCGCGGCCTCACCGTGCCACCAGTACGGCACGCTGATCCCCCAGCCGCCCGCCCAGTGGTCCACGGAGATGCCGGTGCCCTCGTGTTCGAGCTCCCAGTTGGGCGGGTCCTCGAAGACCGTCACGTCGCCGAGGAGCGCGCGGGCCTGGGTGACGACGTTGTTCCAGGCCACCAGGTCCGGCGGGCGCGGCTCGTCGTCCGCCGAGCCGAAGTACAGGTCGTAGCTCATGGTGGACGAAACTAGCGCCCACCCCTGACGAATCCCCGCAAAATACGCTGAACGACAACAACCAGCGCGAGCGCCACCCCGACCCCCATCACCACAGAACTCCCCCCGCGGGCCGTCCGCGCGGCCACGGGCGCCGCCCCGCCGGCGGTGACCTCCGAGTAGACGTCGTCGATGATCAGGTTGAACCGGCGTTCCCTGCGCGACCCGGCGCTCGTCGTCCGCAGCGTCCGGGCCTGCCGCCAGAAGTCGCGCCCGATCGGCCCGGCGAGCACGGTGGCGGCGATCTCCCGCAGGTGCGCCTCGGTGATCGAGCGCAGCTCCCACATCAGCAGCCAGTGGTTGAGGATCATGTTCACGTACAGGTGGGCCCGCTGGCCCTCCTCGTCGCCGGAGGCGAAGAACGCTCCCCAGCAGGCCCGGTAGAGCGGGTCGTCCATCGCCATCTTCATCAGGTCGCCGTGCAGCGTGCGCAGCGCCTGCTCCCTGGCGGACTTTGCCTCCCTGGCCTGGAGCACGAGCGAGAACGCCACGCCGATGAGCGCGAGGACGGCCAGGATGGCCGAGGCCGCGCCGTACGTCTGGCCGATGTCGCCGAGCACCGACCAGTCGCCGCGGCTGCGCCCCAGGGCGGCCAGGAAGAACGGCGAGGCGACGACCAGCCCGGCGGCGGCGACCACCGACAGCAGGAGCAGGATGGTCACCCAGTAGCGCCCGAACGACCGCCTGTTCACCGGGCTACAACGTGGCGGAGTGGCGCAGGGGCGGGGGGAGGACGTCGCGTTCGGCGGCCATGTACGGAATGAGCTCCACCCCCTGGCCGAAGAGCTTGTCCATGTCGTCTCCGCAGCTCTCGATCAACGACCGGTCGAGGATCTTGCGCGCTCCGGTCAGTGTGCCGTCCTCGCTGTAGAGCACCTCGTACATGACCGTCGAGTCGAGGACGACCAGCTCGGGCAGCGGCCCGGGGAAACCGAGCGCGGGCAGGCGGTCGGCTTCGAGCACGCGGATGTGCTCACCCGCCAGCGCCCGCAGGCGGATGTAGTAGAGCTCCCACTGCAGGTAGCGGCTGAAGGGCCGCTCGACGAGCCGGACGCGCCGCATCGCGAACTCCCCCGCCTCGCGCAGCGGCCGCTGGATCTCGTGGCGGCGCTCGTCGATGAGCCGGATCGCCTCGCCCCAGTCGCCGGCGTCGAGGGCCAGCCAGCTCGGCTCGTCCGGCTCGCGGTAGCTCTGGCGGGTCTCCAGTTTCCAGAAGACCCGTTCGAGCCCTTGGAAGTACGGCCAGAAATCGGAGAAATACTCATCTGGAGTGAGCAGCTGGGACTGCGCCGCAGCGACGTTTCTAAGCATCAGGGATATCCGGCTTGGCGGCTACGAGCATCTTGCGAGGAATGACGACCAGGCGTTCGTCTCGGGCAATACTAACCCCCGCGGGCAGGCGGCCACGATAACTCTCCGTGAGGTCGCGTCCGATCACCGCGATATCGCCATTGGAAAGCTCCCAGATGTCAGGACATGAGGGACTTGCCGTGGTATCGCCGAGCTCAAGGGCCGACCTCCCCAGGCGTCGTCGCAGTTCGGCCGATGCGTCAGCTTCCCATGGACGCGCCACGGCAAAACCTCTTTTCCCTGGTGGCGTTACGCATGAGTGTGACATCGAATGCCATGACGAACAATGTCCCTGTCACGGAAGAGTGAATTCACTGCGGCGGCAGTAATGTTTTCGCGGTGCGCGCCGGATCATTCTCCCTCTGCGCGCTTGCGGAACTCCAGCCCCTCGAACGCCCCCGACGTGCGCCAGCCGTCGATGTAGGCGAAGTACGCCGTCGCCCCCTGTGGATGGCCGATGTTCAGCCGGCCTTTCATGCCGGCGTCGCGGCCCTCGTTGTTGTAGTAGCCGGGGGTGCAGTCGGCGGAGGCGCCCAGGATGCTTCCGGGGCCCGACAGCAGCAGCTCGATCCAGGCGTCCTCGGCCTCCCGGGTCGCCTCGACCTCGTCGAAGCCCTGGTCGAGCGCGTGGCTGACGATCGTGGCGATGGTCCGGCCGGCCTCGGTGAGGTTGTGCGGGATGTTGGAGATGAGGTTCGCGCCCTGCGTGGGCTGGACGACGAAGACGTTCGGGAAGCCGTGCACGTGGATGCCGTGCAAAGTGCGCATGCCGTCCGCCCAGCGGTCGGTGAGCCGGAGGCCGTCGCGGCCGGTCAGCTCGTAGCCGGCGCGCCGGGTGTAGTCGGTGGTCACCTCGAAGCCCGAGGCGTAGATGACGCAGTCGACCTCGTACTCGACGCCCGCGGCCACCACCCCGCGCCCGGTGACGCGCTCGACGCCCTTGCCGTCGGTGTCCACCAGGCGGGTGCCCGGCACGTTGAAGGCCTGCAGGTACTCGTCGTGGAAGCAGGGACGCTTGCAGAGCTGGCGGTACCAGGCCTTGAGCTTCGCCGCGGTCTGCGGGTCGGCGACGATCGCGTCGACGCGGGCCCGGATCTCCTCCATCTTCTCGAAGTCGGAGTCCTCGTACGCCTGCGCCATCTTCTCCGGGGTCAGGTCCTCGGGCGGCAGGGCCGCGATGCGGGCGCGGACGCGGCGGGCGATGTCGGTCCAGCCGTCCATCACCAGGTCCTCGTCGACCAGGCCGCCGGTCTGGTTGCCGGTGAAGTTCTCCAGCCAGCGCTGCTGCCAGCCCGGTATGGCGATCCCGGCGAACCAGGCGGGGTCGGTGGGCCGGTTGTCGCGTACGTCCACCGAGGAGGGGGTGCGCTGGAACACGTACAGCTCGGCGCAGGCGCGGGCCAGGTGCGGCACGCACTGGACGGCTGTCGCGCCCGTGCCGATGACGGCGACGCGCTTGTCCGCCAGCCGGTCCATGGGCGCGCCCGTGGGGTCGCCGCCGGTGTAGTCGTAGTCCCAGCGGCTGGTGTGGAACGAATGCCCGCGGAACTCGTCGATGCCCGGGATGCCGGGGAGTTTGGGCACGTGCAGCGGGCCGATGCCCATGACCACGAACCGGGCGGTGAAGGCGTCGCCGCGGTTCGTCCGCACGGTCCAGCGCGACCGGGACGCGTCCCACTCCAGGTCCTGGACCTCGGTGTGGAAGAGCGCGTCGTCGTACAGGCCGTAGTGCTTGCCGATGCGGCGGCAGTGTTCCAGGATCTCGGGCGCGTGCGCGTACTTCTCCGTCGGCATGTGGCCGGTCTCCTCCAGGAGCGGCATGTACACGAACGACGCGGTGTCGCACTGGGCTCCCGGGTAGCGGTTCCAGTACCAGGTGCCGCCGAAGTCGCCGCCCTTCTCGACGATCCGCACGTCGCCGACCCCCGCCTCCCTGAGCCGGGCGCCGGTGACGAGCCCGGCGAACCCGCCGCCGACGACGGCCACCGTCACGTGGTCGGTCTTCGGTTCGCGCTCGGTCCTCGGCGTGTACGGGTCGTCGAGGTAGTGGGCGAAGCGGCCGGTGAGGCGGACGTACTGGTCGTCGCCGTCCGGGCGGAGCCGCTTGTCGCGCTCTTCGAGGTATTTGCGGCGGAGGGCTTCTTTGTCCATACGTCCTCCGGGGACGAGGTTTCCGAATTCCAGAATGTCATTCGCGAATCTCGTTCGACAAGGCCCGCGGACGGGCGAAGCGGGCCCGCAGCCGGCCGAGGACCGGCGGGCCGCCCGCGAAGCACCACAACGCGATCACCGGATCGCAGATGGCGCAGCCGAAGGAGGAGTCCGCGGCGAAGGGCAGCAGCGGGCTGCCCTGGAGGTGGTGCAGCACGTCCCAGGCGGTGTGCAGCAGCCAGCCGATGCCGATGAACGTCCAGCTCTCCAGCCCGCGGTAGGCGACGTAGGTCATCACGACCGGCAGCAGGAACTCCCAGTAGCCGAGCCCGCCGCCGCTGAGGTAGGCGGCGCCCGCGCCGGCCACCAGCACGGCGTTGGCGCGGCGGCCGTGCGGCTCGGGGATCAGGGAGACGAGGGAGACGGCGACCAGGCCGATCAGGATCGGCATGAGGATGGACATGGGGCACTTCCTGCCGGTTTCGAGGGGAACGCAGCCAGGCTAGGCGGGCCGTCCGGACCGTCACAGTGGCTGGTTCGACAAACACCGACGAGTTCCCGCCAACCGCCCGCCGCCTGGCCTAGCGTGGCCGCATGCACACTGTGGCGGTCCTGGCCCTCGATCACGTGGTGGCGGCCGACCTGGCGATCCCGGTCGAGGTGTTCGGCCGTGCCCGGCTGGCCGACGGGAGCCGCCCGTACCGGGTCCAGGTGTGCGCGGCGACGCCGCAGGTGCCCGCCGACGCCTTCACGATCGTCGCGCCCCACGGCCTGGAGGCGCTGCGCACCGCCGACACGATCATCGTGCCCGGCTGCTCGGAGCAGGCCGTCCCGCCGGGCCCCGAGGTGCTCGCGGCGCTGCGCGACGCGGCCGCCGCCGGCACCCGCGTCGCCTCCATCTGCGTGGGGGCCTTCACCCTGGCCGCCGCCGGGCTGCTCGACGGGCTGGGCGCGACCACCCACTGGATGGCCGCCGACCGGCTGGCCGAGCTGTTCCCCGACGTCGACGTGCGGCCCGACGTGCTCTACGTCGACAACGGCCAGATCCTGACCTCGGCCGGCGCCGCCGCCGGGCTCGACCTGTGCCTGCACCTCGTCCGGCGCGACTTCGGCTCGGCGGTCGCCGCCGACTCGGCCCGCCTGTCGGTGACGCCCCTGGAGCGGGAGGGCGGCCAGGCCCAGTTCATGGCGCACACCCGGCCGCCCGTGCCCCAGGGCTCGCTGCTGGAGCCGGTGCTGGCGTGGATCGAGGACAACCTCGACGGCAGGGTGACCCTGGCCGCGATGGCCGCGCACTGCGGGATGAGCGAGCGCACGTTCGGCCGCCGGTTCCGCGAGCAGACCGGCACCACGCCGCTGCAGTGGCTGCTGCGCGCCCGGGTGCGGCGGGCGCAGCTCCTCCTGGAGACCACCGACCACGGCGTGGAGCGGATCGCCGCGCAGTCCGGGTTCGGCTCGGCGGTCGCCCTCCGCGAGCGGTTCAAGCGGGTGGTCGGCGTGCCGCCGCAGTCCTACCGCGCCTCTTTCCGGCCTCTCGTCACGGACGAGCCTCTCGTCACGGACGCAGCGCCGTGAGCGCGCTCTCCCAGACGTAGGTGTCGTTGCCGTCGCCCGCGCTCGGCGTGTGCGGCTCGAACTGCCCCGGTCCGATCAGGACGCGCACCCCCTCCGACCGCAGCTCCTCGACGCTGCGCCGGAAGGGCGCGCGGGCGGCGAGCGCGCTGTTGACGAACGGCAGCACGACCACGGGGATGCCGAGCCCCGGAGCCTCGGCCAGCAGCCCGAGCGCGTAGGTGTCGGCGACGCCCATGGCGAACTTGTTGATCGTGTTGTACGTGGCCGGGGCGACGATGATCGCGTCGGCCCTCGGCGGCCTGGGCTCGTGCGGCTTGCGGTAACGGCTGCGGACCGGGCGCCCGGTCAGGCGCTCCAGCTCCGGCACGTCGACGAAGCCGAGCGCCGACGGCGTGGCGACGACCTGGACGTCCCAGCCCTCCTCCTGGGCCGGGACGACCAGCCTGGCCACGTCGCCGGCCGGGCCGGCCGCGCACACGATGACATAGAGACTGCGTGCCGGTGTCTTCACGATTGAGATCGTAGGACGCCCGCCGCCCCCTCGACCTCGCGTACGCGGACGGCGACCTCCGGCGTGAGGTGGCGGGCCAGCACCTCCAGGGCGGCGGTGACCTCGCGGACCGCCTCGGGGGCCGGATCGGGCAGGGCTGCGGCGAGGGCGTCGTCGATCGTGGCGGCCCTGACCTCGGCGACCCGGGCGGAGGGCGTCGCAGCGGGACGGATGAGCCGACGACGCCGGTCGGCCGGATCGGGCACGCCCTCGATCGACCCCGTGGACTCCAGCCGGGCGACGGCCGTGGACACCTGGCTCTGCGGCAGGCCGGTCCGCGCCGCGATCTCGCTGACCGTCGTGCCGGGGTGGGCGACCACGTCGCCGAGGACGACGAGCACCGTACGGACCGAGCCCCGGGGGCCGTCGCCCTTCGGCTGGGGCATCGCCTGCTCGCCGATCTTCATGAGGGTGCGGCCGAGCAGGAACAGTTCGACTCCGTTCATGAAGTCATGATACATCTATATCGATGCATCGATTTAGATGCTTTTTTTCCTAACGGAGGAGACCCCCATGAACGCCCTTCCCGTCCCAGGCGCCACCCTCCACTTCCAGGTCGAGGGCAGCGGCCCGGTCCTGTTGTTGTCGCAGAGCGGCGAGGGCGACGCCGATCGCACCACCGACCTCGTGCCGCTCCTGGCCGACGCCTTCACCGTCGTCACCTACGACCGGCGCGGCCTGTCGCGCAGCACCCTCGACCCCGCCGCGCCGCCCGTCACCATGGCCGACCACGCCGACGACGTCGCGCGGCTGCTCGCCGAGGTCGCCGACGGGCCCGCCCTGATGGCCGGGTTCAGCATGGGAGGCGCGATCGGCCTGCGGGTCGCGGCCCGCCACCCCGGCGTGCTCGGCACGCTGGTCGCGCACGAGCCCGTGCTGCCGAACCTGCTGCCCGCCGCCGGGCGCGCCGAGCACGTGGCCGAGCTGGCGGCCATCCAGCGGGCGTACGCGGACGGGGGGCTGGCCGCGGCCTTCCCCGCGATCACCCGGCACCTCGGCATCGACCCGGCCCACGACGAGACCGAGGACGGCCTCACCCCGCAGCCGCTCACGGCCCGGCGGCAGGCCAACTTCGGGTTCTTCATCGGGACGGAGTTCACGGCCGTCATGGAGGACGACCTCGCCCCGGCGGAGACGGTGGGCACCGGGACCCGGGTGATCCCGGCGATCGGCCTCGCCACCCGGCCGTCGGTGCACACCTACCGCTGCGCGCTCGCGCTGGCCGAGCTGCTCGGCGTCGAGCCGGTCACGCTGCCGGGCGGCCACAACGGCAACACGGCCTTCCCGCGCGCGACGGCTCGGGCGCTCAAGGAACTGCTCGCTCCCGGCCAGTGAACATACGGCCGGCTGGACACGCGGTCAGCGGCCGCAGGTGCGGAGCATGTTGGACAGCGCCACGCGCTCGCTGCGCGTCACGAACAGGCGGTAGTGGTGTTTCACGGTGATCCACGAGGTCGCGTAGCGGCACCAGTAGGCGCGGCGGCGCGGCCGCCAGCTCTGCGGCCCCTGCCCGCCCTTGGCGATGTTGGCGGAATGGCTGACGGTGACCAGCTCAGGACGGGTGAGATCGTTGGCGAAGGCCCGCCGCCGCGCCTGGCTCCACCTCTTGGCGCCCGAGCGCCAGGCGTAGGCCAGCGGGACGACGTGGTCGACGTCCACCATGCGCTCGCTCTTCAACCGCCTGCCGTCGTACGGGCTGTACCAGACGCCCTTCACCGGATGGCAGGCCGCGTTCCTGCGCACCCGCCGCCCGTCCCGGGCCAGGACGGTCTCGCGTACGTCACACCTTCCCTTGTGACGTCCCCACCTGGGCTGGAACCGGCGATGGGTGTAGCCGCGCAGCGATAAGGGCCTGGCGACCCGTAGCTGAGCCAGCATGCGGCGGGCCCGCGCCGCACCGGCCTGCGCGCCCGCGTGGGCGCGCGCGCCGGACTGCGCCGCGGCCGGCTGCGGCGCGGCGACGACCTCGGTGATCGGGATGACCAGAAAGGCGAGGACGGCCATCAGGACGGCCCGTCTCAGGAAGATCATGCTTTACCCCATACCCACCCACGACGGACCTCCTCCAAGTGGATGGCCAGCCCTCCGCAAGTGGGGGTGCGTACCTTCCCGAACCATGAGAAAGCTCCCTCTCCTCCTCGCCGCCCTGACCGCCGCCTCCGCCACCGCGCTGCCCGTGCTGCCCGCGACCGCGTCCCTCGCGTCGGCCTCCACCGCCGGGAAGACGCTCTCCTTCCGCGGCATGACGCTGCGGATCCCCGCCGACTGGAAGGTGCACCGGTCCGGCGACCACGTCGTGGTGGTGACCGGGTTGTTGTGCAAGAAGCCGGAGCCGTTCGCGCCCGACTGCGAGAGCTTCTGGATCTTCGGCCCGAAGGACTACACGAACGTGCCGGTCGGCGGCGGGTCCGTCACGTACACGGGCAAGCAGCAGTTCCATCCGTTCAGCGGGGTGATCCCGTGCCCGTTCAACTCCAACCTGAGCTGGTATCCCGGCGAGAAGGCGTCCTACCGCGGGCTGCGGCCGGTGGGCTCCGGGCACAAGGCGACGTACACCACCTGGCCGAATCGCTGCGTGACGAACGACACCGGCCGCACCACCGCCAGGTGGAACGAGAAGGAGTGGTTCCTGCCGCGGTCCGGGATCCTGGTGGTGGACGCCTGGAACACCTACGGGCTGGCCGGCGTGCTCAAGCGCGCCACCTGGAGCTGATCCCGCACGTCCCGATTTCCGGCACCATGGGCGGTGGTTCGGTGATGCGGGGTGAGGGATGACGAGCCGGTTCTTCATCGGTGAGGGGTACGCGACGTACCAGGGGCCGTCGGCGGACAACTCGCTCCATCGTCACGCCGCCTACCAGGTGACGGCCGCCGTGGAGGGCGAGGTGACCGTCATCGACGAGCGGGGGGCGTGTCATCGCGGGCCTGCCCTGATCATCCCGCCCATGGTCCGGCACCGCATGCCGGGGGCGCCGGACGTCCGCATCTGGTTCGTCGAGCCGCAGTGCTCGTACGCGTCCGCCCTGCGCGACCGCTGCACCCCGGCCCCCGATCGGTTATCCACCGGCTCCGGCCCTTCAGCTGCGGGAGGCAGCTCCCCCACCGGCTCGGGCCTTCCGCCCACCGTCGGCCCCGGCTTCCCGTCCGTGGGTGGGGTGATCACCGCGGCCGCCGACCTGCATGCCCTCCGCGAGGAGGACTTCCGTCTGGTGGCGGAACCTCGGCCGTCCCGGGGGGCTCGATCCGCGCCTGGTGATCGCGATGGAGGCGTTATCGAGGCGAGGATCGCGCGTTTCATCGGAAGCGGACATTGGTGGAGGACCAGGCTCGACACCGCCGTGTCGGCCGAACCCGGCCCCAGCAGGCCGGTCAGCGCGTCCCCCATGCCGAGCCGCCATTCCGGGGCCGTACCGCTCGCCCTGCTCTTGCGTCGCGCCTGGGCCAGCGTCTCCGGATCGGGGTCGACGCCGATGATCCGGGCCCGCGGTTCGAGGCGGTGCAGCAGCATGGCCTGCGAACCGGTGCCGCAGCCGACGTCCACGATCGTGTCGTCGGGCCTGGGGGCGACGTGCATGGCCACCAGGCTGCGCCACATCCGTTCCCGCGTCAGGGCGACCACCGGGTCGTACAGGCGGGTGAACTTCAGGCGTCCGAGGGCGGGGGTGAAGGTCTGTTGCGACATGAGCGCAGTCTCAGCCGTACGCCGCCCCCCGGTCTTGAACAGAACGCTCGCGCGTCGACGCCGCTACTCGCATTCCCGGGTTAGGGCTTCGACGTCCTGCAGCCCGTATTCGGACCAGAGCCGCGCCCCTTGCGACACGCACTCGTGGTCCCACACCTGGCTGACTCCCGGCATCTTCGCGAGCCGGTGACGCCAGGGGCCTCGGTTCACCTCCGGCTGTATCGACAGCCGATACGACTCGGGCATGTCCGACACCCTGGTAGCCGCGACCAACGTCTCATTGTCCGCGTACGTCTCGGCGAAGTGGCGATAGGCCGTCTGCTGGTCCTCGTATTCATACGATTCGAGGCCGGGAATCCGCTCGATGACGGCGACGATCGCCTTCTTCTCCTTGGCGGTGGCGGCTTTCTTGTTCGCCCCTCCCCGCCCGTGCCGGCACTCGGGCAAGGAGGTATCGCCCGTGCAGAGGAACACGGAGACTTCCACACTCCAGTACGGCCGGGTCACGCGACGGGTCTCCAGCTGATCGACCACCAGTGCGACCCCGGGCCGCCGATCCGCCGCATTCACGATGCGAGTCCGATCAGCCACCTCGGAGACCCGGATCCAGAACGACTCCGGCATGTCCTTGGCCCGCACCTCGGCCAGCATCTTCCGCTGACCGGCGAACTCCCGCCGGAACTCCGCATAGGACGCCGCCCGGCTCACGAACCGGACCTCGGTCACGCCGGGCGTGGAGTTCAGGAAAGCCTCCATCTCGCGCCGCTGTCTCGCCGTCGCATACCGTTTGTCACACCCGCGCGCGGAGGGCGTACAAAGGAACACCGCGATTTCACCGTTGTCAGCGGCGACGCCCGCGGGACCGGGCTCCACCTCGGCCGACGCGGCCGGCCCTGCCATTCCCGACAACGCCACGACACTCGCAACCAGCACCCGCCAGAACCAACGTCTCACCGGACTCCTCGCACCACGAAAATATTCACCTGCGCCTGCGCGGGCGTCGCTGACGTACCGGCGCGGTCGAGGAATCGTAGCCGGACCATCGCAACATCAGGATGGACAGGCCGACGACCGTAGTCACCGCACCGGAGAACAGGCCCAGAAACGCCAGGACGCTTTCGCCTTCCGGATCGCCTATCCCGGACGGGCCGGTCTCGACCCATTCGCCCATGGCCCATGCCTGAGTGGCGACCAGCACCCCGAAAAGGGTCGTGACCGTCCCCAGCAGATAGCCAGGGGTCCGCGCCCATGCCCCTTTCACGGCGCCACGGGCAGCATGATCCCGGACCAACCCACCGAACCACCAGACGTTTGACCATACTCATCGACCGGCGGACCGCCCGCTCCAAACCGGGTGGTACGGTATGCGTCATGCGGATGATCCACTCATTTCTCGGCTGGTGGCGCCCCTAACCGGGCGGCACTGCTCATCCGCGCAGACCTGACAAAGCGGCCGCCCCGTCCCGGGCGGCCCGTCGGTGTCCTCATTCCTCGGCCGATCCAGGACGACAGGCGGCTCCCGACCTGAGGGAGCTCCACCGATGCCACGACGTCTCACGGGTTTCACGCCGTCCGGCGACCTGCACCTCGGCAACTACTTCGGCGCCATCGCGCCGATCATCGCCGGTCAGACCACCACGGACACCGTCGTCTTCATCTCCGACCTGCACGCGCTCACCCTGGACCACGACCCCACCCAGGTGCACCGGCGAACCCTGGAATTCGCCACCCTGCTGCTCGCCGCCGGCACCGACCCCGAGTCCTGCCTGTTCCTCGTCCAGTCGCACGTGCCGGAACACACCGAACTGCACTACCTGCTCGAATGCACCACGGGCTACGGCGAGGCCCAGCGGATGATCCAGTTCAAGGAGAAGTCCGGCCGTCAGCAGCAGGTCCGCATGTCGCTGCTGACGTACCCGATCCTCATGGCCGCCGACATCCTGCTGTACGACACCGACGAGGTCCCCGTCGGCGAGGACCAACGCCAGCACGTCGAGCTGGCCAGAACCGTCGCCCAGCGGTTCAACACCCGGTACGCCCCCGTCTTCACCGTGCCCACGGCGGTCAACCCGCCGGTGGCCGCCCGTCTCATGGACCTGACGTCCCCGGCCGACAAGATGAGCAAGTCGGCCGCCACGCCGGGCGGCGCCCTGCGCCTGCTCGACGAGCCCGACGTGCTGCGGCGCAAGGTGATGCGCGCGGTCACCGACGCGGACAACACGGTCGCGTACGACCCCGACCGCAAACCCGGCGTCTCGAACCTCCTGGCCATCCTGGCCGCCTGCACCGGCCACGCCCCCGAGGACCTGGCGTCCCGCTTCGACCGCTACGGCGAGCTCAAGGAGGCGGTGGCCGACGCGGTGGTGGCCACCCTCGCCCCCATCCGCGACCGCTACCTGCACCTGTCGGAAGACCCCGGCCACGTCCAGAAGGCCCTGCGGGCCGGCGCCGAACAAGCCCGCGACCTGGCCGGCGCCAAGGTCCGTCAGGCCAAGGCAGCCATCGGCCTGCTCCCCGCCTGACTGCGACTCAACCCCGCACCACGCCCGCCTCCGACCCCGCACCGGAGGCGGGCACGCGCCCCCCGCCGATCAGGACATGGACCCCGTCAGAGCCCTCGCAAATCCGCCCGAGCACCCGCAGAAAACGACGACCGTGCGAATACAGGTTGTTCTGGGGCAGCCAACCGGTGGTGCGGCTGATGCCGGCCTCTTGCAGATCCTGACGGACGCGTCGGCCGAGCAGACCGGCGACCGCCTGCCCATGACGGCTGCGCGTGATTTTGAACTCAGTGAGCCTGCACGTGTCCGGTGACGGCTGTTGCAACTGGATCTCCACTGTGCCGAGCACTTCTCCGGCCATCGGATGGCCTGGCAGCCGCTTCTCGTAGGACCAGCGGCGCAGGTCCCCCACGCGTGCCTCGTCGAGGGGTAGCGCCTGTCGTACGTGTGTCTGGCCGTCGTCCCCCACTACGGCGACGTACCGGACCCGGTTGTCGGAGCAGGGGGTGAGGTGCAGGTGATCACCTGAGCAGAGCGGATCCCAGTGGTAGGCGAACCAGATCAGCGACGAGGCGAGCTCAGGGTAGGCGCCGGCCCATCGGTCGTCGAAGAAGAACCACTGTTCGTACGTCCCGTGGCCGCCGTGGACGAACATCTGGGCCACGTGCTCACCCGTCCGGACAACGGTCCCGTCGCGATCAGTCTCAAGGAGCCGCAGCGCTTCGGCATGCGAGTGAGGCAGGGCATGCTCCTCGCCCGACCCCCGCGGATGCTCGGGCCATCGGCTGCAACGCTCCAGCGCGGCCACTACGCCGTCCTCGCCGGGCGCGACCAGCACACGCAGAACACGCAGCTCTTCGGGCCACTCCTCGGTGGAGGCGTCCAGGTCCCGTAGCGCCGCGCCGAATCGCGACAGTCGTACACCGGGCAACACGTGAGTGGGATTCCAGCCGATGCTGTCGTGCCTCGCCTTGCAGGTGAGCAGTACCGCGAAGACGCACCCTGCCTCCGCAGGCGATCGTTCGGTCAGCTCGGTGACCCGCAGCGGCGGCGTGAACGTCGTGGCGCCCGCAACGGCATCAGCCACCTCGGGCAGCGGCCCGTCGTGCACGGCGAAGGCCCACCGCCCCGGATCCGCCGCGACCGCGGCGTCATCGACGAGATAGTAGGCCACGTCATAGTCCAGCCCGTTGGCGAGCACGCGAACGCTGTGCTCGTCGACGTTGCACTGATAGACGTCCGGGATCCGCGTTCTGGCAAGAGTGCGGAGCTCCTGCATGGTCGCGGGGACCGGACCACCCTCCGAGAAGAGACAGTCCAGCCCATGGACATTCGCCCCCAGCTCCCGCATGAGCCGGTCATGGGTGTCCTGAGCCGCGGTATCACTCCAAACGTTCCGGACCCACTCCAGGACCGTCGGCTCGGCCAGGCGCCGGACCGACTTTCCCAACATCCCTTGGTCCCAGGATCGATAGACCACGTACACGGGCGGCCTCTCACGGCTGAGCAGCATGATCACGGCCACATTGCCCGAGCTTGTGGGCATTCACAACTCGCGCGAAGCAGGGCAGCGGTCAAGGCGGGAAAGCAGGCTGCCGACTCCAGCCCGCGGCTCGCCGTCGTACAGGCGGGCCCCAGACGTCATCCCGGGCCATTCTGTTCACGAGCGCCGTACGGCGGGCAGCGCGGCGCTGCGTCGCCTCCCGCGGCGAACTCGCCGCGGTCACCGCCGACCTCAGCTGAGCACCTTCCCCTCTGCCGACGGACGGCCCGGGTCCCGGCGTCAGAGCAGCGCCAGGCAGACCGCGAACGGAAGGGGGACGAGCACCGCCGTGCCGAGCCGGGCCGCAAGCCCCCGCCCGCGCCGGACCGGGAGAACCACGTCGACCACGACCACCAGCGCCAGGATGACGGCGCCGGTCACCGCCAGGAGGAACATGACGACGCCCGCGTGATCGAGCGTCGTGTAGTTGCAGTTGACGAGACCCGGCTTGGCGAGGTCTTCCGTGCTCCGGCAGTCCATCGGCAGGTACTCGGTCAGCAGCCACCACGCCAGGGCGAGCGGCAGGGTCGCGGGCACGCCGAGCGCGAGATTGACCAGGGCGGGGCCCAAGAGCCCGCTCCTTGCTCCTCCCTCACGCCGAGAAGGCGGGTCCGTCCTGCGCACAGCCATCGAAACGCCCTCTGCTCTTCGGTAACCCGCCAGGGGCATCATGACCTACCACGCCCGGCCGACCGTCATCGGCTGGCCTGTTCCCATGCGACGCCTACAGGCAGCTCGGCAGCGGGACAGGCCGTCAATCACGCAGGCGAATCGCGGCTTCGATGCGAAGCCCGACACCGATCCCAGCGAAGATGAGCGTCCCGAGGAGAGCATGGGTGGAGAGCTCTTGCTGGAAAATGAGATCGAAAGCGGTCACCACCGCTGCAAGTATGAAAGCGGCGTTCCCCAGGGCTCTCACGGTAAGGGCATCAGCTGCATTTTTCGGGGTGGCGGCGTCGGCAAGGAATTCCCACCCGAGCAGCTGCCTGTTCAGGTGTCGCGACTGTGGGATCCACATGGCGTACGCGGACCACACCTGACCTCGGTCGTGCACGTCGAGCCCCTATTGGGACGGCATCTGGTTGGCATTTATCGAGGCTCGTTCAGCGTCGGTCAGGCCGGCTTCCGCGAGGATGGCCTGGACCGTCGCGTTCTTTCCTCGGACGTAGTCGTCGATGTCGGCGGCGTTCCCGGCAACGTGCTTCTTCACCATGGCGTACTGGTCGCGAAGTCTCGCGTTGGTCCGCAGGGTGTCTCTGACCGCGAGATGACTGCGGAGGGACAGCGAACCGTCGACGATGACGTAGGTGTGGGTCCCGGCGAGTCGTGCGGGTGCCTTGAAGGCCCATCTCTGGGGGATCCCCCGCTCGCCCAACGGCGAGAACCCCAGGCCGATCAGGACGTCCGTGGCGGCGGCGACATCCTGCTCCGCCACCACGATGTCGCAGTCGATGATCGGCTTGGCGGCCAGCCCGGGGACTGACGTGCTGCCGACATGTTCGATGGAGATCACGGCGACTTCGGCGGCTGCCAGCGCCTCGGCGTACTCCCTGCGCAGCGCCTCGAACCGATCCGGCCATGTGGGGTCATAGTCGACTATCGCGATCACGGCTGGAGCCTAGTGGGCGGACAGGCATGCATGAGCGGTGCGCAGGAAAGTCCGACTGCCGGCCACGTTCCGTTCGGGCCGAACACGCGGTGATCCACTACACCCCGATCGACCCGGCACAGACGCCGGCGAGCCACCGTCCGGGACCGGCCCCCGCCGCGCGCCCGGACGGCGGGCGGGGTGAGGGCCGCGGTGCCGTTCTTCCGGTGCCCCCTGTCGGGCGGGACGCCGTCCGACCTCGTGCCCCGTGGTCAGGAGGGTTGGTGGCCGCGATCAACGGTGGTTGGGCGGTCATAGACGCCGACCGCCCACTCGCCGGGCTGTTCGCCGACCTCCGCCGAGAGGCGTTCGAGCACGTCAGGGCGGAAAAGCGAGGCGCCGGCCGCCGGCTCGTCGCATGTCGCCCCCTTCCGGGACGGCCGGCAGCGGCCGAGTTCTTCGGCGACCCTGATGACGGGGGCGTCCGCGGGGAAAACCCATACCTGGATCGTCTGCCGGCCCTTGAGCCATTTGGTCGGTGCCGACAGCCGGTCGTGATGGCCGCCCACCCCGGCTCCGCACCGCCCGGCCGTGCCGCCCGCTTCACCGCTCCTGAGCGGGGCCGAAACGACGACCCATGCTCGGGGATCAGCACAGACCACCTTGTAACCGGTGGAGAAGCTCGTCGGCGTGAAGGTCACGCTCTTGCGGACGCCTGTCGTACCGAAGCGCTGGGTGTGGATGAGGGGAAGGGTGAACTTCTCGGCTCCCAGCACCACGGGGAACGTCTTGGGCAGCTCCGGGGGCGTCTGGATCCGCGCCGAGCTGGGCGGCGCGGCCACCGCGGCCTGGTCGGTCCGGTCGGGGCCGGTCAGCATGACGGCAGCGACGGTGGCGACGGCCAGCACCCCGACGTTCAGCGAACGCCGGACCCGCCGCATCCGGCGGCCTCGGCGGACGATCGCGTCGAGGTGGGGGACCGGTTCCTTATTGGTCGCGTCATGGGCGTACGTGTCCAGGAGCGTGCGCAGGTTGCTCTCCGTGTGCCTCATCGCTGGAGCTCCTTCAGATTCATGGTGCGGATGTCCGGATCGACGCGCAGACGGGTCAGCGCCCTGCCGAGCTGGCTCTTGACCGCGCCCAGCGAGCAGCCGATGATGTCGGCGATCTGGGTGAGCGTCCGTCCCTCGAAATAGTGCAGGACGATCACCGCCCGCTGACGGGGCGACAGCGTGGCGATGGCCTTCCACAGCGCCGCCTGGTCCCCCACGGCGGCCGCGTGGTCCTGCGGGTCGGCCGTCTCGGGCAGGGTTTCGACCGGCACCTCGCCACGCCACAACCGACGCCACCAGGTGGCGTGGGTGTTGACGATGATGCGATAGACGTACGGATCGGGGTTGCCCTCGATCCGCCGCCAGGCCACCCAGGCCTTGGCCAACGCCGTCTGCACCAGGTCCTCGGCGGTGCCCCAGTCCCTGGTGAGGAGGTACGCCATCCGGCACAGCCGTAGATGGCGATGCGCCACGTACTTGGCGAACCCGTCGTCCATCAGTCATCTCCGTCTCGTCGTCTCCGGCGATGACTACAACGTGGGTGGCACGTACGGATGACAGGCGCCGCGGTGAGCGCTCACGTCGAGGCCGGGCAGGCGTAGATCATCAACTGCCGGTGGCATCGACGCCCAAGGCGCTTATCGCGTATCCGCTCGCGTTTCCCCGCATGGGTACGGCCCACCGTAGGCGTTCGGGCGCGGCGCCGAGGACGCGCTGAATGCACCGGAGACCGTCACCAGTCTCAGGGCAGCCAGGCGACCTGGACCCTGTGGATCAGACCGGAAGAATACTGGCCTGACCTCTCTGGGAGGATCGTGGTCGTACTCCCCAGGATGCGGGGACTGCCCCTGGCGAAGGCACCTTCGACGGATCGTCGCTGCTCAAGCAGCACCTCATACGCTGTGATCATGTCGGTCAGCCCTGACTGGAGTGCGCCCATGACCAGTTCAGAGGAACTTGAGCGAGAGAACGCGATAGTTCTGGATGCGGTCCAAGCATTATTGGGCCTTGTTTCCGCTGACGTCATTGCCGTCGCAGTCTGCGTGGAGACGGATCGCGTCGGATTGCACTTCTGGGTTCGACGCCGTACCAGTGAACTCGACGAGGACATCGAGGATGCGATTTTCGAGCTCGACGCTCTTCTCTCTGGAGACGGCCCCCTCATCGAGTCACGAATCCATGACGGGCCACCTGATTCGACGATGCTGCGTTCGTACGGTCGGATGATCTATTGGGCGAAGTGCTAGGCGCGCTGTAGCTCAACCGCGTTCCCCGCGACTCCCCCACCAGCCCCCTGATTCGCCCCCATGTCGAACCGCCGACGGCTTATAGGGAGTCAGTCGTCAAGGCCCCCAAAATCTGAGCGTCGACCTGCGGTGGAAACTCGAACCGCGCATACCTGAGCCCAAGACCATCGAACGTACTTAGGAACCTGGAGCGGTTAACGGTGACGGACAGCCGCTTCAATGCGCAGAGTCAACCCAACCAGGACCACGAGCGTGAAGACTCCAAGGACCTGCCAGGGGGCTCACCATCTGCGAAGAACAGGGCTCCTACGCAAAGAGCCAGGCCCAGCACCAGGACAACGGTGCCACACACGCGGAGGGTATCGATCTTGTCCGACTCGGTGGGTGGGGTTGTATGGAGCATCGTTCACCTCGTCCCTACCGCGGTCGTGTCGAGAGCATCCCACGTTGATCCACGATCCGAAAGTGCGTAGTTTGCCGTATCTACGCCCCGACTGGTCCATGCCTCAGCTTGGCAGCAGACCGCAATCACACCGCCCCAGCAATGTGCGACGGCCAACTACGCGTGGCGATCGTCAAGACTGCATCTGTACGACGGCATTGGGCCAGGTTGGAGCGTTCGGTTCATACGTGCGGGGCGGCCCGATGTCCCGCCGTTCGATCGGGAGCCGATGGCCCGCATGGGCCACACAGCACCCGCGCCGCCCTCAACTGCCAGTGCTCCACGGACGAACGTCAACGCGAAGCAGCACGAAATTTCGACGAACTCACTTGTGGATTTCTCCTGCGAAGTGAATACGCTGCCGGGATGGTCACGAACTTTGGGACGTCGGAATCGCAGTTCCCGCCGAAGCGGGTGGTTGGTCAGGAGCGTGGCTGGTATCGAGGTGACTGCCATGTGCATTCGGTTCTCTCGAACGGTGGAGAGCTGACGCCGGAGCAGCTCGCGGCCGGCGCTCGTGCGGCGGGGCTGGACTTCATCGCGACCACTGAGCACAACACCGCAGATGCGCATGGTGCGTGGGGTTCGCTCGTCGGCGACGACCTGCTGGTGATCATCGGCCAGGAGGCCACCAGCCAGACCGGGCACTGGCTGGCGCTCGGCATCAATCCGGGGCAGCTGGTCGACTGGCGGTACGGCGTCCGCGACGACGTGATCGGCAAGCATCTGAATCAGGTACATGAGGCTGGTGGCCTATGCGTGGCGGCCCACCCGTACGCGCCGTACCCCTCTGGCGGCTTCATGTACCCGTTCGAGGGATTTGATGTGGTGGAGGTGTGGAACGGGCTATGGATCTCCGATGAGCCTTGGCAGGCTGACAATGCGGCAGCACTGGCCGAATGGGGCCGGGGCCTGGCCGTCGACATCCGCCGTGGACGCTGGCGACCTGCGATGGGCAACAGCGACACCCATCTGGAGGGCCAGATCGGCAGACCGCACACCGTCGTGCTGGCTGAGGAACTGAGTGCTGACGCAGTCCTCGCCGGCATCCGTGCCGGCCGGAGCTGGATCGCCGAATCGGCCACGGTTGAGCTGTCGCTCCAAGTCTCTGCTGGTGATGGCAGCGCCGATATCGGGGGGCGGCTGGATACCTACGGCGAACCGGCTGTGGTCCGGGTGGACGTCCGTGGTGTGCCGTCCGGCACTGTCAGCTTTCACACCGATCGAGGGGCGGTGCACCGCGCAGCATTGCCAGGCGATGGATCAGGCGTCTTGGAGTGGCATACCAATGTGGAGGAATCGTCCTTCGTCCGCGTTGAGGTGCGTCATCCCAACGAACACATGGCGGCGCTCACCAACCCCATCATCCTGAGCTGAAACGATGAAGGGAGCCCAGGTAGGCGCCCACTACGGAGCCGAGATGGACGCCCTCGACTCCGGCAGCGACGCACACGTCTCGGCCCACCGACGCTACGTCGAAACCTTGCGCTCCCACCGCAACCGCGACGGCGGCTTCTGGGTCGCCGCCACCGATCCCCTCGCCGCCGACCAGGCCCTCACCGGCAACATGCCCGCCGACCGAGTACGCGCAGCCGCCCTGCTCAGCGACGGCGCCTCCCGCCTCGTCGACCGCTTCCACCTGGCCACCTGGCGCGAAGCCCTGAACACACTCGACCAGCACGGGCCGGCCAACCTCATCACCACAGTCCGGACCGCCGAACACTCCGACCCGCACGGCGAACGCTGGCCCCGCGGCAAGACCTACGACGACGCCACCGCCGCTCACATCTCATTCACCACGACGGAATAGGCACGTGATGTTGTCGTGGCGGCGGCCGAAGGCGGCCACCAGGACACTGGTGGCCATGTGCTCCAAGTACCACCCCTGCCCCTCGATCTCCTCGATGAGCTCACCGATCTCGGGGAGAGTTCTTCCTTCGGGCGCCTTGTCCAGAGGGGCAGTGAACCGGGCGACGAAGACCCGCCGCCCCGCCGCATAGGCATGTTCGGCAGCCGCGACGACCTGCTGCTGACTAGGGCTAGGCCCACGAAGCACCATTAATGACGCACCTTTCTGCCATTCATCGAGGGTTGCCTCGATATGACATGCAAAGGGCATAATCCCAGCCCAAGGCGACTGAGCACAGCAAAATTCCGCTCCCTCAGCCGCGGTCCCCTATTCGCCACTCCGAGAAGTCGACCACCAGTAGCGACACCCTGGACAGTTGGGGAGACTCTGGCTTTCGTCCTCCACGTAGCCACCTGGACAGCTCCTCGGAGCGAACCGATCGCACCCGAGCCGCGCTGCCCTCCCAGCACCCCACAGACAAACGCCAGATCAGAAGCCCAGGCTGATGCGGACGCCGTGTTCAGAGGGTGGTGGACGGTCGTCGCAGTGAGCCCGTGTACGGGGACGTTGCTGCCAGGGCTGCTGTCATCGCGTTTGCGGGATCACGACCTTCGTCCGCTACTGTCGCCCGAGTCGATCTGCCGGCAAGCAGGAGAACGGAGAGGCTGTCGTGGGGCAGACACCCCATGCAGAGACGAACCTCCTTGCTGAGGCACTCCGCGCCGGGGCGGTCCTGGCCGTCTCCGGGCCGGTCATCCTGAAGACCTCCCGGATCAGCGCGGCAGAGCTGAACATCGGGATCTGCCGGGGAGCCGACTTCGTCGTTCCTCCTGTGGTCCTGGCAGGTCTCCTGCTGCGCGCCTCGCCACGAACCACGCTCTTCGGGGTCGCGGCGATCAGCATGCCCGGACGTTCCTTGAACACCTTCGGACCATCGACGAACCGCTCTACGCCGCCTTCGTGCTCATGCTGGTCCTCGGCCTCCGCCGTGGTGAAGTCCTCGGCCTCACCTGGGACAGCATCAACCTCGACGGCCAAGAGCTGTGGGTCTCTCAGCAGCTCAACCGCGTCCACGGAAAACTGCTCCACCGGAACACCACCAAGACCACCGACTCAGACGCCTCGCTGCCACTCCCGGCCTTGTGCGTCACCGCGCTCAAGCACCGACGCCGGGTCCAGGAGGGAGCTCGCAAGGAGGCCTGCGACAAGTGGAAGGACTCAGTGCTCGTCTTCACCACCCGGTACGGCACACGCGTCGAACCGCGAAACTTCAACCGCTCATTCGAGCTACGTGGCAACGCCGCCGGTGTCCCACGCATCCGCGTTCACGACACCCGCCACACCTGCGCCTCGATGCTCGCCACTCTGGGCGTTCACCCTCGGGTGGCAATGCGCATCCTGCGTCACTCGCAGATCTCCGTGGCCATTGCGGTTCTAGGCGTGGGCTATCTGCAAGTCGCCTCCCCAACTTCGGGCGATGACAGCTCCATCCTCGAACTCGAAGGCCATGCGCATGCGTTGGCCGGACAAGTCATCGAACTCCTCGACCAAGCGCCGCAACCGCTGACCGATGTACCTCACGAAGGGAACTTCATCGGGAGCGGTGATCACATCCACGCGACTGCCCAGCTCCTCCATCACGTAGCCCTCCCCCGGCCCCTCGGGGTCGATCCTGAGTTCCCAATCAGCGGCCACACCTAGGTTGACAGTCAACGTCTCGAATCTGAGCCAGACCTCGCCTATGACCGGGGCTTCAGACCGATGTGTGAACTGACTTGCTAGCACGCTCGCCAAGCGCAGATTCTCCAGGGCAGTCACATCCACCGGATCAGCCTAATCCGTAGCCCATCGATGGGCATCGGCTGCAGGGGTTGCTGTATGGCGCTGCTGTACGGAGGTCAAAAAGGCCCTCCCGGATCATCCGGGAGGGCCTTTGAGCTGGAAGTCGCCTTGGGGATTCGAACCCCAGCCCCCTTCATTACGAGTGAAGACACGATCGACGAGAAGACACGCGCAAGGCACTCAAGTGCCGCGAAGATCATTTAGAACGCTGGAGACAGAAGGATCTATCACAGTAGGCCACCTCTGACCGGGGCGGCTTTCGCAATTCACGGCTTCGTACAGCAACCGCTCTCTACCCTGCCATCGACAAGGCTCGTAACGTCAGCAGTCATGGCAGACGTCGTGATTTGGGTGAAGCCCTACGAACGCAAGAATCACAACCCAGGCACAGAGGGATACAAAGGCCTGTGCGGCTGGCACGGAACGACCTCCGGTCGAGGACCATGTCGCAACGAGCCATACGCGAGCGTGAAACTGAACTACGCGAACTACCAGCCAGTTCAGTCGGCCTGCGTCCAAGCCCTCAAGGAGATCTCACAGCGCTACGGCTTCCCCATCCCGCAAGAGCAGGGCGTGCGCGCAGACGATTGACGCCGTAGCTGGGCCTCGCAGCCGTACCGCGTTGATACCCGGCACGACGACCATCCCAGAGCCGGGGCGCCCTCGCCGGAGGCAAGAGCACCTGGCTGCGCTTCACACGCGAAAGCACCTCGTGGTCAACTCAGGGAATGTCGGCGATCGTCACATCCATCATTGCGGTCACAGGGACCCTCTTAGGTTCTCTGATGACATTTCTACTCCAGCGTCGTTCCATCGATAGATCGGAAAGGTTCGCTCGAGCGGAGAGGCTTCGAGGCGAGCAGATCAAGATCTACAGCGACTTTGCGCGTACAATCCTGGACTTCCGCAGTGCCCAACGACGGGCCTGGAGCGAGCGGGCCAAGAACGCCAGGAACAGCGAGGCCTACCGCACGGCGGTGGATGAGGTCTTGCGCGCACGTGCAGCGGGGTGGACGGCTCTGTATCAGGTAGAACTGATCACAGAGGATGTCGAGATCAGACGACTCGCGAACCACGCCATGGAGTTGGTCAAGAGCATGAACAAGGCCGAGACCTCGGATGAGGTGAAGGCTTTGACTCCGGAAGTCCGCGTGGCGGTGGAGGACTTCGTCCGTGCGGCCGGCGTCATGGTGCGGAAGGTGTAAGTAGGCGTGATCCGAGCGCGGGCGCGAGAACGGCCCCCCAGGCCGCACGCGCAGCGTGTAGCCGCGCTCGGGCGGCCACTTGACGGCGGCGAGATGCGCCTGGGCCCGCTCAAGTCACGAGTAGGACGCCGGACGGTGAGCATCCCGGCAGTCATCATCCCCGTACTGACCGAACACCTGGCCACCTACGTCGCCCCACCGGGCGACGCCTTCGTCTTCCTAGGCAAGCGCAGGGCTTCCTGAGGGGCGGCAACATCAGACGCCAGGCCAACTGGGCGGAAGCGCTCGCCACCCGCGACGCGGACCAGAGAATCGCCGACGCGCTGAGCGCTCGCGTAGAAGCCGAACAGAAGAAGATCGCCAAAGGCTAATAGCACGTTAATGGCACGAACGCCGCTTCCCGTGATCAGAGAAGCGGCGTTTTGGCTGGTGGATCCGAGAAGATTCGGCAGGCCGGAGCTGAGGAACGTGTAAGCGGCCATACAACACTCCAGGCCGACGGACAGGTGCATCCAGGCGGATAGCCAGAAGGGTCCCGATAGGCGGACATCGGAAATCCTGGTCGATGGTCACGTGATGCCTTGATCTTGCCGTTACTACCGGAGCTCCTGGAAGCACGACAATGACCGACCGCGATCAAGAGAAACGCAATGCGTCGGCTTATCCCGAGATGCGGCGGTCCTGCTTTGCGACGGCTGGCCACCGCGCAGGACGAACCCGATGACCTCGCCGCTGTGGGGCGTCCGTACCGTCAGCGTGCCGGTGAGGTGGTGTCCGAGAGTCAGCCGGCCTGATCACCGGATCGGACCAATCGGTGTTCCCAGACCAGGGCCGCGACGATACCGACGGCATAGGCGACCAGGTCCCATGGGTCGGGGAACGCACCGACCAGGACACCGCCGATCCCCGGCGGGGTCATGCCGACTATTTGGTAGAACTCGACGGCGACGGCGATCACGGCCGTGGCCAGGGCGCGGCGTGCGGCGGTGGTGCGCCACAGCAGCCCCAAGAACGCGTAGACCAGCATGGTGGCGCCGACGTCGCTCACGTAGCCGCGGATGAACGGTTGTCCCGGGCCCCGGTAGAAGAGGACGAACGCGCCGATGGCGAGGGCGACGCCACCCAGAAGGACCATGGCGCGGCGCATGAGATTACATCTTCTCCGAATCTCAACGATCAGGACGAACCTGATCATAGAGCTCGTCACCTATGGCGCATGCTCATTGCGCCAGGTCGGCGACCCACGTAGGGACGATTCATCCGGAATGCAGCCATCGCTCATCCCCGCCCCACCGAGTCGACACGCGCGTGCTCGCTGCTCGACTCATGCAGACGGCTTCTCAGACATTCTCGGTGCGTGACGACGGTATGGCTGCCAGGGCCGTCTGCGCTCCTGACATCCATGACCACGCCGTCCCCTGCCGGGCTGAGGACAGTGGGCGTACCGCAGAAATCGCACAGCCACTGAAAGCTGTGAAGGTCCTGAGATCGAATCGTCAGACGCGCCCACGCCGGCGGACTCCATCGACGGATCTCTTGCACCACGGCGTCCACCTCCGTCCCAACAGCCGGATACTCGCCAAGCCACGCCCGTCCAGCACCGGAGGGACTATCGATCGCCGCGCCATCGATCGATGCACCGATGCCCTCGTGACCCACGATCTCCACCATGACGCCCCATGGGTACTGCTGGGTCACTCGGACCCGGACCCGTTGACCAGGGACCAGGCCTGCTCCTGCGGCATCGAATCGCTGCACAAGATCATTGTGTCGTAGGAGCGTGTTGAACCGTTCGCCTACCTCGTTAAGCAGGGCGAATGGCTTGAGCTCCTCTAGGCAGAGCCGACGGTTTTACATCTGGCGACTGCTTCGGTCCCGACTTGGCCTTCCATCTGCAACAGGACTAAAGCCCCAACGCTAGGGAGATCTCCGGACGCGAACGCGGAACCTGCGGATCAGCACCGTAACTCCGAGACAGGTCCTCGTGGCATCGCTGGATCCCAAACGAGAGGCAACACGTACCTGCGTTGTAAGACCCGTCGATCTACGTGAGCTACAGATAGGAGCTGAAGTGGTCGGCCACGGTGTCTGCCACGACTTCTGCATCGTCGGAGCCATCGACCTCCAGGACTCGGATGCCCAAGCGGCAAGCGGAGCGGACCGCCTCATCGGCGACGAGGCGGTCTCGGGCAAGCCGGTTCTCCTGTGCTCGCTCAGGGTCGCTCACCTGGAGGCGGAGGCTGCCGGCACGGGGCAGTTCGCGGAGCTGGCGCTGACGGAATGCTTCGCTCGGCACCATGACGATCATCCGACAGGGCGAGTCGATGATGGGAGCGACCAGTTCGGGACGCAATCCCCAGCCTTCGGCAACGACAGGTCGCCCCGACACCAGGCCGCGCAGGTCGTCCAACGCCCACTCGAACCGCGCGGGAAAGCCGGCCAGGGTCTCGTCGGCCATCTCTTGAGGGGTGGTGTTCACCCAGACGGTCTCCGGGTCAGGATCCGCGGTGGGCTCGCCAAGTCGCACTCGACGGGCGATCCGGCGGTCATTGTGTGCGCGCGCGTCGTGGTAGTCGTAGTGATAGGCGGTCAGCTCGTACCGGATGGCCAGCACCCTGGCAACGGTGGATTTCCCGGCCCATTGCCCACCTCCGATCCAGAGGGCGTTGTGGAGGGTGCCGAACGGATCCCAGACCTCGCTACTTGTGGCGTTCACGGAAACAGCTTGGCGAAGGCACAGGCCAAGAAACAGTCTTGTTGTGCTTGCCCACCCGGATGATGATCGTAGAGAGGGAAGCGCCACCATCTCCGCTTGCAACGTTTTCGGAACGCCCCTGGTGTCGTATCGTCCTCTGCCCCCTGCATGACCGGGCCTCAGGCTCCGACAACCGCCCACTCCGCAACACCAACGTCAACCGCCGCGTCTGGACCAAGGCCCTCCAGCACGCCGACCTATCAAAGATCCACTTCCACGACCTGAGGCACACCGGCAACACCCTCGCCACCAGCGCCGGCGCCTCGATGCGAGAGCTGATGGCACGCATGGGCCACTCCAGCACCCGCGCCGCCCTCATCTACCAGCACTCCACCGACGAACGCCAACGCGAAGTGGCACGCAAGCCCGACGAACTGGCAAGGGGCGCCCTCGACACATCGGGCACGCAACGGGCACGGCCCCAGAACAAGGCCCACTAACGATCAAAAGCCCAGGTCACGGACCTGGGCTTTTGTATGAGTGGAGCCTAGGAGATTCGAACTCCTGACATCCTGCTTGCAAAGACGCAGCCGATCACGTTCCGTCAGGGCACACACAGCTCAGCGCACTGATCGCGTTACCCGTGACTCCCTGCTGTTCCCCCTTGTTTCCCACCCCATCGGGCACGCAACGGGCACGGCTGACTGGCTCGTCACAAGGACATCCAGCAGTAGAGCAGCTGGTCATGTTCTCTCGCTCGACGTGCCAGACCGACAAGATCCTTGGCGAGCGACAACATGTACCCGTCCTTATCAGCGGTGAAGTGGGAGCATTCCTCGATGGCTGCCCACTGCTCCGCCAACATTGGCAGGCGGGCGTCGTCCACACCGGCGAGCATGTCACGAGCCTCCGCCGACAGTTCCATGATGCCGGGCCCTTCCAGGTACGGGGAGTCTTCGGGTAGGGCATCCCACTCCTCGACGCTTCGCGGCGCACTCTCCGGGGGTGGATACAGCCCCACCGTCTCGACCAGCCCCAGGAAATAGTCGACATGGCTGGCGAACGCGACGAGCTGACCCAGGACCACTTCGGGGTCGATCCATTTGGTCACCACCACATCGAACTCCGGAACTCCACGCGAGGCATCGGCGATCTCGCGGGAATGCTCAGGTTGGACGGTCGCCGCAACACGGTCCGCAGCGCGGTAGTACTCATAGAAGACACCCACGTAAGCACTCCTGTCCCGGGTCCACGGCGATATGGCCCCCTTGTGGCAGGTAGACACGCTAGGGCAGGCGACTGACATTACGAAGAGGCACGACTCGCTTGAGGCAAACGCACCTTCCGTAGCCGGTGGCGGGCATCGAGTGAGCCCTCGGTCTGCTGGTGGAAGGAAGTTATTCCGAGCATTGCACTATTCCTCGGTCTGGAAGGTCGCTTGTGCGACGTCCGTGAGCAGTGCGGCAGCCCAGAGGAATACCTTGGGGTCACCGAGACCTGAGTCGGTGAGCCATTGAGCGGCCCGGCGCGCGTCCTGCTCGTCCTGGATTAGCCCCCAGGGCCCCGGCTGGACGCCGGTGGCTCGGTAGACATCGGCGACGAGGCCGCCCAGGCAGGTCCAGGTGTGCCAGCACCCGCTGTCGAAGCCGACCAGTTCGAACCCCAACCGCCGGCCGCTGCGGTAGGGAAACCTCTCGCGCCGAGTCAGCCGTTCCGGGAGGCTCCCGGCCGATGTGTCCCAGCCTCCATCGGCGATATCGTCCAGCAGTCCGGGAGCATCGGCTGTGGCGAATCCGACCCCGAGCACGTGCAAGCCCGGCCTACCAGCGTCCTCACGCGCAATCTCGGCCTCCTGAGGGCCGGCGAACCAGTCGTCCCAGCCACTGGGATCTACCGACACGAGGTCCACCACGCAGTCGCTCAGCGACACCAGACCAGCACCTGAAAGGCCCACGTCCTGCCAATCGTGCCGATCCGCGCGTGTAGCGACCCGATAGCCAGCGAGGACGTAGTCGGGTTCCATCGCGCTATCTCCTCCCGCGGTCAGTATCGTAATTTTCCAGGAAGTCGGCCTGAGGGGCCACGGATATTCCGGACAGCCGTCTTGTGGGCGCAGCCTATGCGGCCGCCGGGGTTGAAACGGACTCGTTGAGCACTTCGAAGGGTGGCCGGTAGCCGAGCGCCGAATGCAGGCGCCGGTGGTTGTAGAACCCCTCGATGTAGCGGATGACCTGCCGTCTTGCCTTGGCTCGGGTGGTGAAGACGAAGCGGTGCAGCCATTCGTTCTTGAGGGCGGAGAAGAACGACTCGGCCATCGCGTTGTCGTAGCAGACGCCGGTGCGACCGACCGAGCGGCGGATCCCCAGGCCGGCCAGAAAGCGGCCGAACTCATCTGAGGTGTAGTTCGAGCCGCGGTCGGTGTGGAACAGGGCGCCGGGCTGAAGCAAGCCGGTGCCGGCGGCCATTCGGATCGCGTCCTTGATCAGCTCGGCGCACCCGCTCGACCGGCGCGATGCCGCCGTGGTGCTTCAGCACCGTGAAAACCGACCCCGGGGGCTTGCCCAGTGCCCGGGAGATCACGCTGATTGACTCACCGGCGCGCCACCGCCGCCACAAGTCTTCTTTCATCGCGTCTGTCATTCCCGGCCGACCCATCCGAGCCACGATCCACCCATCCACATGCAGTGTTGCGTTGATCGTTTGAATCTAAGGCGCCTTTTTCAGGAAGATCAGCTTCTCGCGCAGCTCGGCGTTCTCCCGCTCCAACTCCCGGATCCGCGCCCGCTCCGGCCCAGAGAGCGCCTGCCGCTCCTCCTGCGCGCTCGCGATCCGATGCCGGTTCACCCAGCTGCCCAGCGTGCTGGCGTTGATGTCGAACTCCCGCGCCACGGACGCGACCGTCCGATCGCCCTCCAGCACCATGCGGATGGCTTCTTCCTTGAACTCGGGCGAGAACTGCCTGCGACGCCTCGTCACGTACCTACCTCTTCCAGACTTCTATCAGCTTATGTAGCCGACTGTCCGGAATCTGCTGGGCACCTCAGCCTCGGCCTACGTTGCTCGACTCGTGGTGCAGGAGCTGTTCGATGACCCAGGGCGGCCGGACAGTGCGATGGTGAAGTCCGTGCATTCTCGGTCTGTTCTGGTCCCGTTCGAGGTCGCAAGGCGCGCGATTGCCGACGGTTTACAGCGGGCCAATGTTCCCGGCTGCATCAGGCCTCTGACCTCCGGGTACGGCTCTTGCCTTTCCTCTACCCAGGAAGATCATCCCGCGCATATCCAGCGAGGCCGAGTCAGTCATGATCGCTCTGTGTTGTTCGTCGTTGAACCCGCACGTCGCCGTATCGTCCTGTAGACAAGAAGAGCGACGCCCGTCAGAGTCAGCAGGGCGCCGGCCGTCATCGCACGGAAGTTCATCAAGTCCGCCCGGGCGATGGCCTCGGCTTGCTCCTTCAGCATCTCCGGTGTCGGGTCCTGATAGGGCAGATAGGTGCCCGCGGTCGCCATGCAACTGGCAACCGGTAGCAGGAGTCCGACGCAGATGGCTTAGACCCCGATCGTCCTTCCGCTGATCGCCACGGGGCCAGGCTACCGAGTATCCCCTGCCAGCTTGGGAACTGCATTGATCACGGCATGCTGAGGCGCTGAGCTGGGCGGAAGGTCGGTCCTGAGTGACCGTGGTTGCCCCTCATTACCGCCCTTAATGGCCCGCTAATGGCCCGGAGATAAGCCCGTGACCTGGTGTTTCCCGCGCGGCGCGCGCACCCCGCTCGCCTGATCATCCCGTCTGCCGTCGGCCCGCCCGAAGGGGAAGCGGGCCAGGGCCACGAGGACAGGGTGGAGCCCCCACTGGAGGAACGACCTTGGCCCCGTGGCCCTGGTCTGCTCGGCTTGTCCCGGGTCGATGGCGGGCGGGATGATCAGGCTTCCACCTCAGCCATCTACGGCTCCGTTACTCCCCACGGCGATCATCCCGGAGCCGGAGCGCCCCCGCCGGAGGCTGCTGTTGTTTCCGGAGTTCGGCCAGCGCCATGGCAATGGCACCGAGCATGAAGCCTACGCCGACCAGCGCAATCGGAGTTCCTGCCTCGTGGGCGTCCTGGCCGAAGAGGCCAACGAATCCGCCGAACAGGAGGATGAGAGTGCCTAATACGAGGAAAATGGTCCGTCCGATCATGAGGTGATCGTAGAACAGGCGCCCGCGCGGGGAGGACCGCGCGGGCTGCGGCGGCGCAGCCGCCACCTTGACGAGTTGGCAAGGGGAGCCCTCAGCACATCGGGCACGCAACGGGCGCGCCCTCAGAACAAGGCCCACTAACGATCAAAAGCCCAGGCCATTGACCTGGGCTTTTG